>NZ_JCACCM010000097.1:0-101791 GCF_059501405.1 Myxacorys sp. | reverse complement strand
GGCATTGCTTTGTCGTGAAGTATTCCTACCGGGGCTACTTGGTAGATGTAAAACAACAAATTGTAGATATGGCGATGAATGGCAATCGCATCCGAGATATGGCATGAGTGCTGAAGATGAACCCGACAATGTTCATCAACCACAATTGTTCATCAACTACAATTATTCATCAATCACTATGAAGTTGGGCGAGCAATTTAACTATATTGTCCTCACGTCTAGAACATCACCAGATTAGCCCCATATCTAAAACATCACCAGGTTTAGATTGCTAAATTAGATTGATCAAAAGGCATGACTTCTTAACTTAGCCTGCAGATATTTAACTGTGCTGTTCTCGCCTCGATCATTCACTAACTAGGCAACGACGTATCATTAAACCTAAGTAAATGATGAGCGTTGAGGATTGGACAGTTAGAAATGAAAGAAAAATCGATGGCTCTGGTACTGCAAGCTGGAGTTGTGCTGAGCCTAGGACTGTTGCCCGTTGCATTGTGCCCAAAGCCCGCTGCTAGTGCAGAGCGGCTGACTTTTTCCTATGCACCCCTCGAATTTTATGTTTCTGTAGACGATTTAGCAACGTTTGCAAACGAGGGAACTGTAACAAGTGAATTTGCCTTTATTGCTCGTCGCTTGAGTTCGACCCAATTAGCAGAACTCCGCCAAGCCTTACAGCAACGGTTGAATTACAGCCCAGTAGTTGTCTCTCGTGCGGCTTATACACAAATGGTCGAAACGCTCATTCAACGATTGGGCACGGTTATCCTCAGCGATCGCCAAAGCAATGGATTTCATGCCATTCGAGCAGCGGTAATTTTGGCCGCCGCCGATCGAACAAATGGGTTAACCTTGATCAACGTGATGCGGCACTTTCCCAACCGAGAGATTCGCGTAGACATCAGGGCAGTGCTTCAGTTCACCAAAGAATTTACTGAGCGATCGCGCTACAGAGACAGGGTTGTGAGCGCGATCGCTCAACAAGCAGATCGAGAAGCGGCGGCCCAAGCCTCGGTCGATTTTTCTCGCTTGTCAGACTTGCGCCAACCAGGTCTGAGCAAGGTGACCAAGAAAACATTGACATTCACGATCAATGAGAGCCGACCTACACCGCTAGGCATAAGGAAGCCCTACCCACTCTTGGTTGACTTCTACCTCCCTGAAAACAGTGCTCAGCCTGCTCCTCTTGTTGTCTATTCTCATGGTTTTGGGGCAAAGCGGTTCAACAACGAATATGTCGCCCGCCATCTTGCATCCCACGGAATTGCAGTTGCGCTTCCTGAACACATGGGTAGCAACTTAGAATATCGCCGGGCGTTTCTAGAAGGGCAACTGAGTGATGTGATTAGCCCGATTGAGTTCATCAGCCGGGCATCAGATATTACCTATTTACTGGATGAACTAGAGCGTTTGGTAACAACTGATGCAGACTGGAAGGCAAGACTCGATTTACAAAAGGTTGGCGTAATGGGAGCTTCCTTTGGTGGCACAACTGCACTCTCGATCGCGGGGGCAGAAATCAATCAGGCGCAGTTGAAAACAGAATGTCAACCTGAAACCTTTTTATTCAGCGCGTCTTTGCCGCTTCAGTGTTATGCAAAATCGTTGTCCTCCACCCAGAAAAGCCTCCGCGACCCACGGGTGAAAGCAGTGCTGGCGGCATACCCACTGACAAGTGCGATTTATGGAGAAGAAGGGATGGGAAAAGTGGCAATTCCTACCCTGATTGTATCGGGGAGCCATGATATTTTGATGAGTCCTGCGATCGACGACCAAATTCACCCGTTTGCGTGGGTAAACACATCCCAGAAATATCTGGCGGTGCTGGTTCCGGGGACTCATTACTCAAGTAGCGAGGATCAGTACATCGATAAACTACCAGACTTTATGCGTGGCCCAAGCCCCGCCACAGGTCGGGATTATCTTAGAGCGTTAAGTGCCGCGTTTTTTCAGGTGCATTTGAACGATCGCAAAGCCTATCTACCGTACTTAAACCAGGCGTATGCCAAAACAATTACCCAGCCCGATCTACGTCTTAGCATCATTCAATCCCTACCTTTAACAACCTGCAACCACGATCGCTTTAATCGATCAGTAAGGCACTGTGTTCAGGAAGCGCAGTCTGAAAGAAAACCCTAAGAGCAAATTGATTAGAACCTTGCCTATCCCTGTTCTGCCGGGCTTTGTGATCTTGTAGTTTCTTGTCTGTGTGCTTTCTTGTGTGATTGTTTAAGGGATAAATAATGGAAATTCAATCAACGCCTCGCAGCAGTATGAAGGAATTAACTCCTGTTAATGTTCAGCATTTCTTGCATCAAGACAAACCAGTTTGGAATGCGATCGCATTTCTTTATACCATTGGAAGCTACATAGGTGGAATTGCGCTAGTTCTTCAGAGTAACGGCTGGCTCAATGCTGTAGGCGTTTTGTTCCTGATGCACAGCCTGATCATCTCTGCCTATTTAACTCATGAACTAATGCACGGAACGATTTTTGACAGCATGAAGTGGAATGCGATCGCGGGCAATATCATGCTGTGGCTGAATGGTGGTTGCTATGCTCGCTTTCAAGACTTAACAAAGCTACATATAGATCACCATATTGCTCGCGTTGATTTTTGCCAATTTGATCTAGCGGCATTCTTAAATGCTCTACCCGCGTTTATACGGCTGCCATTACTAGCGTTGGAATGGATGTATATTCCTGCATTGGCATTTTTGCCACGATTTCAAGCGATTTCTGCCCCTTTCCGAATTCATGGGCGCAAGTATGAACGAACGCGAGTTTTATTAACGTTGATAACGCGAGTTGCGTTATTCATAACGTTAGGATTAGTATCTCTAAAAGCATTGCTGTTATATTTTCTAGCCTACATTGGTATGATTACGGTACTCCGATTTGTAGATGCTTTCCAGCATACTTATGAGGTTTTTCCTATTGGAACTTCGCTGCCAAAACGTGATCGCGCTCATGAACAGACAAATACGTTCTCGAATCTGGTTTCTCAGCGCTATTGGTGGTTAAATTTGTTGTTGCTCAATTTTGGCTATCACAATGCTCACCACGCCTTAATGAAGTGCCCCTGGCATCGCTTGCACGAACTCGATCGCGAACTCTATTCTGGCAACGAGGTGCATTACATCACCTTGCCTCAACTGTTGCGAAACTACCATCGCTTCCGGGTACAGCGCATTTTTTCAGGACAAGGAACAGTTATTGACGAGCAAGGAAACCCTAATTTAGAGACATTCTACGGTGGAATTGAAGTTTCTTTTTTAGTGTTACCATCCTGAGGTTACTCAATTAGCTGCTTGGAGGATTGCTAATCCTTTGGAGCAACAGCTTGGAGCAACAGCTTGGAGCAACAGTCGATGCTGTCCAAATTCAGTGTTCAACTTGTCTCTACTAATTCATCTCTATCAATCCATCTCTGAACGCGGCACTTATGAACAAGTCATTCAAACGCAATCAGTTCACCCGAAGACAAGCGCTTTGGTTTGCCACCAGCGCGATCGCGAGCGTCGGGTTGCATGCCTGTCGTTCTTCTACCTCTTCAAGCACGGCCTCGTCTTCTAATGCTTCTACGACTGCCCTGACCTTGGGCCTTAATACTTGGATTGGTTTCACTCCTCTATACATTGCTCTAGCGAAGGGATTCTTCAAAGACTCAGGGCTAGATTTGAAACTGCAAGTCCTTGAATCTACCTTCGCTGGATTTCCAGCGTTTTTGTCAAGAAAGCTAGACGGACTTGCTCTGGTGTCCTCAGAGGCCATCACCTTGGCTGCTAAAGGAGGAGAGTTCAAAATTGTGGCGGTTGGAGATACCTCTGTCGGTGCAGATGTTGTTTTAGCACGCAACAGTGTTGCCAGCATTCAGGACTTTAAGGGCAAAAAAATTGGTGCGGAACTCGGCGGAATTGGACATTTCTTCGTGCTGCAAGTTTTAGCGGAAGCGGGCTTGAGTGAGAACGACGTGACGATCGTGAATGTTCTTCCCGATGCAGCGGCGGCAGCGTTCCAGAAGGGCGATCTTGACATTGCCTACTCGTTTTCTCCATTTAGCGATCAGGCACTGAAAGCACAGAAAGATGGACGAGTGATCTACAGTTCCAAGCAGAAGCCAACCGCGATCGCAGATTTGTATATTTTCAGCAATCAGGTGATCCAGTCCAATCCAAACGCAGTGGCGGCGTTTACTGAAGGTCATTTCAAAGGCGTGGAATTTCTCAAAGCCAATCCTCAAGAAGGGTTGGCGATTATGTCAAAGCAACTCAACGTGACGCCAGATGAGCTAGCGCAGCAACTTCAAGGCATTCAAATTCCTAATCTGGCAACGAATCTAACCATGCTAGAAAATTCCAATAGCGATGCGTCGTTATTGAAACCACTGACCAATTTAGCGACATTTCTCAAGAATCAAAACAAGGTTCCAACCGTTCCTGATATGTCTAAATTTGTCGATCCGCAATTTGTCACAGCGTTGAGCGCAAAAGCGAAATGAGTTCTAGTATGCTAATTCAAACTCATCAACATCCGTTTGCGATCGCGCTTGATCGCACTGCTCTACTGGTGATCGATCTGCAAAATGATTTTTGTCATCCCGACGGATTTTGCAGTAGTGTCATGGGCGCTGATATTGCACCCCTTCGCAACATCATTCCCCGAGTTCAAGCCGTGATCGATTGGGCAAGACAGCATGGAGTGTTAGTGATTTACACGAGAGAGAGCCATAAGCCTGATCTTTCAGATGCAGCACCATCCAAAAAACTGCGCTACGAGAATGCAGGCTACCCGCTCGGTGCTCCTGGAAAATTAGGACGATTTTTGATTCAAGGAGAGCGAGGATGCGCTTTAATTGACGAGTTGCAGCCCTTAGAGACAGAAGTGCAACTCGATAAACCTGCTCACTCGGCGTTTGTTTCAACGGCTCTTGAAGCGGTTCTTCGTCAGCACAACATTACTCATTTGCTGTTTACAGGAGTTACCACAGAATGCTGTGTTTTGGGAAGCTATCGACACGCCAGTGATTTAGGATTTTATGGCTTGTTGTTAGAAGATTGTTGCGCGGCTTTGAGTCTCCAGGAGCATCAAGCGGCAATCGACGTATTGCTGGGCGAAAATGGGGCGATCGGTTGGGTCACGTCCTCCGATCGCGTGCTGGCGTTGTAAGTAAACAACTACTTTCTGATTAATTTTAGGATTGCGAATGTCAAGAAATTGACATTCGCTTGAATCTTAGCGGAATTAATCTCAGTTAACATATCGCATAATGCTGGCATCAGCGCTATAAGAATTGCGTTAGGATCTTTTGGTTAACCGTAAAGACTGCTTTTATCAATCGATCATGAGAGGTTGCGAGAATGAAGAAAAAGCGCGTCAGTCAATGCTGGTTTTCTACTCAGAAAATCAATGACTCACTCTATTTGATCACCGAACCCCATTACTACTGGTGGAATCGAGCTAACCTTTGGTTGATCAAAGGACGCGATCGCGATCTGTTAATTGACACAGGATTAGGAGTATCTAGCTTACGCCAGCATATTGCATCTCTGATTGACAAACCGTTATTAGCGATCGCATCTCACATTCATTTTGATCATGCTGGTGGAATGCACGAGTTTGAGCATCGCGCCATTCACGCCGCAGAAGCCGATGCTTTGCGAGCCGGAGACGACTACGAAGCGCTATGCTCCTCTGCACAAGGCTTTGTTTTGGAGGAGCATTTTGATCAGTTGCCGACTCCTGAATTTACTGTTGAGCAATACACGCTTCGAGGAGCAGAACCCACCCAAATTTTACAAGAAGGCGATGTGCTGGATTTAGGCGATCGCGCATTTAACGTGCTGCATTTACCAGGACACTCTCCTGGATGTATTGGATTATATGACTCGCAATCTCAAGACTTGTTTTCCGGTGATGTGATTTACGATGGCGATTTATTAGACGAACTTCATTGCAGCCACATTTCCACTTACATTGCAAGTTATGAACGCTTGCAAAATCTTTCCATTGAAACTGTGTATCCAGGGCATTACCAAATCTTTGGTAAAGAACGCTATCAGCAAATTATTGTTGAGTATCTAGAGGCAAGAAGAACACCCGGTTGTCCCTCCGATCGCATCTCGAAAGCCACGTTGCAAAATGGGTTTCCTGCTGTTCGCCCATAACGTTTTATTTGGAGTAGATGACGTTAGCTTACTCGCGTAGTGAATGTAAGATTTGTCGTTTGATTTCGACAAATTCAGCCGATAACTTTAGGTCTAACTCACGGTGTTCTGGCAAATCCACCGGAACCTCTAGCTTTATTCGTCCTGGACTCGTACTCATAACATAGACTCGCTGCGACAGAAAGATAGCTTCTTCTACATCGTGAGTAATCATTAGAACGGTGACATGGGTTTGCTCCCAAAGTTCCAGCAAAAATTGCTGCATCTGCTCTTTGGTTTGAGCATCCAACGCTCCAAAGGGTTCATCCATCAACAAAACGGCTGGCTCATTGGCTAACGCCCGCGCGATCGCAACTCGCTGCTTCATGCCACCCGAAAGCTGTTTTGGATAGGATTTGGCAAACGGCGTCAGACCGACCACATTGAGATAGTGATCAATGCGATCGCGCTGTTCAGTCTTGGGCATTTTGCGAAGCTGCAACCCAAACGCAATATTTTGAGAAACGGTCAGCCAAGGAAAAAGCGTGTAGTTTTGAAACACCATGCCGCGATCGGAGCCAGGGCCAGTCACGGCTCGTCCATCGACCAACACACTTCCCGATGAAGGATGTGCCAGCCCCGCCACAATGTTGAGCAACGTTGATTTACCACACCCGGATACCCCTACCAAACACACAAATTCTCGTGGAAAAATCTGGAAATTGATATCTTCTAGCACGAGTATTGATCTGTCTTGAGCCGGAAAGGACTTGAACAAGCCCCGAATCTCAAGCTTAGGATCTAGCGTCACATTGGCTTCGATGGGGTGCTGAGTGTGATCCCGTGACTTCTGAGAGCGGGTATTCAGCATGACAAGGTTCCAAGATTGAGCAATGAAGTTAGCATTACCTTACCAGTTAAATGGAGAAATGGATGCGTCACGATCCTTGGAGCTTGGCGGGAGCCAATCGCGTCATAGAGTCAATTTAGCTATAAGACTAGTTTGCCCTGTAGAAATGAAGCGGGGAACAATTATAGTGTGTAGAACAGATTTGAGCGTGTAGAACAGATTTGAGTGTGTAGAACTACTTAAATTGCCTAATTTCTTCATAGAGGACGACCCCAATGCCTGATGTGAGCCTCAGTTCAACGAATTCTCCTGATCGTCAATATTGTTATTTAAAGCCTTCTGTTTTCTGGAGCATTCGCCAGGGTTTCTCGCGTCGGTTAGCCGCCTTAATCTTCACGATTTCGCTTGCTGTTCCGCTTTTGCTATGGGCGATCGTCAGCTATGCCAAGCTCGTGCCGCCCATGTTCTTGCCTACTCCAACAACGGTGGTGCAGTCTGGAATTGACATGTTCGTGAACAACAATTTGATGGCAGATGTGATCGTGAGTTGTAGCCGGGTGCTAGCTGGCTTTTTGGCCGCCGCGATCGTAGGGGTACCTATGGGCATTGCAATGGGCACGTTTTACAGTATGAATAGTCTGTTTGCGCCGCTTGTGGGAGCCGTTCGATACATGCCCATTACAGCATTTGTGCCCTTGATTGTAATTTGGGTTGGGTTGGGTGAAGAATCCAAAATCTTAATCATTACGCTTGGGATTGTGTTGTACAACGCGATTATGGTTGCTGATGCGGTTAAATTTATTCCCAGCGATATGATCAACGTGGCGTACACGCTGGGTGCAACTCGACGAGATGTTTTGTTCAAAGTTATTGTTCCAGCAACGTTTCCTAGTGTGTTAGATACGCTACGCGTTAACATTTCTGGTGCGTGGAACTATCTTGTGATTGCCGAATTGGTTGCAGCTCAAAGTGGTTTGGGGTTCAGAATTATTCAAGCCCAACGATTTTTGCAAACTGAGAAAGTATTGTTTTGCATTTTGCTAATTGGGGCCATTGGACTGGCGATCGATTACGGTTTAAAGGGGTTGTTCTTAGTTCTCACACCTTGGGCAGATCAAACTCGACATTAAGAAGCGTGATATTGCAGAACAGCAGTATGCATTGAGGTTGATTCAAATGCAATGGCCTGAATCTCCCGAAGCAAATTTTGAAATAGCGCTAGGCGACATCGAACAAGAGGGCACCGAACAAGAGAGCATAGATCAAGATGTTTAATCGGTTTTTGTTTACCCTTCAATCGTGTATTCCATGACCTATTCAGATCCCACCTCAACGCTCACACCTCCCATTGCTCCAAGGCATCCTCACGTTCACAGCCTGCATGGCGATGAACGGGTAGACGATTATTTCTGGTTGCGCGATCGCGACAACCCGGAAGTGATTGCCTATCTCGAAGCTGAAAATGCTTACACAGAGGCAATGATGCAGCCCGCCCAAGCGCTGCAAGAGACGTTGTACCACGAGATGCTGTCGCGCATTCAGGAAGATGACTTATCGGTTCCTTACCGTCGAGGCGAATTTTATTACTACACGCGCACCGAAACTGGGAAAGCCTACCCAATTCACTGCCGCAAACCAGGTTCGCTCGATGCGCCTGAAGAAGTGCTGCTTGACCAAAATCAACTTGCTAAGGGAGCCGAGTATTTTAGTTTAGGGGTGTTTGCAGTCAGCCCAAATCATCAAATTTTGGCGTATGCGATCGATACCACAGGTGCAGAACGCTACACCTTGTTTTTTCTCGATTTAGCAACTCGTCAACTCTATTCAGAAAGCATTCCCGACACCTATGTTTCGTTTGCTTGGGGCAACGATAATCAAACGGTGTTCTATACGCAGGTAGACGCTGCTCAGCGTCCGTACAAGCTGTTTCGGCATTCGCTGGGTCAGCCTGTTAGTGATGATCCGCTAGTGTTTCATGAACCCGATGAGGCGTATTTTCTAGGCATCGACAAGACCCGGAGTGAGGCCTATTTGCTGCTGAATTTGGGCAGTAAGATCACCTCTGAAGTGCATTATTTAGATGCCAACAATCCAACGGGAGCGTTTCAGGTGATTTGTCCCCGGACGACGGGCATCGAGTATGAGGTTGAGCATCACACCGATGCTTTTTATATCGTTACCAATGAAGAGGCGCTCAACTTCAAACTGATGAAAGTGCCGGTTGCGAATCCCAGTCGTGAGAACTGGCAAACGGTGATTGAGCATCAAGAAGATGTGTTTTTGATGGGCGTGAGCGCGTTTATCGATCATTTGGTGATTTACGAGCGCGAAGCCGGATTACCCAAAGTGCGTGTTCGCAAGCTTTCCGCCGACGAAGAACACACGGTTTCTTTTCCAGAAGCAACCTATGAGGTGTCAGAATCGGTGAATCCAGAGTTCAACACTCACACGCTGCGGTTTGGCTACACGTCGCTGGTAACGCCCTTTTCAATCTTCGACTACGATCTCGATGCGCGATCGCGGGAGTTAAAGAAAGAAACGCCTGTGCTAGGCGGATACGATCGCGCTCACTATCACAGCGAACGACTCC
The DNA here is from genome assembly GCF_059501405.1 of Myxacorys sp. Classification (NCBI taxonomy): domain Bacteria; kingdom Bacillati; phylum Cyanobacteriota; class Cyanophyceae; order Leptolyngbyales; family Leptolyngbyaceae; genus Myxacorys; species Myxacorys sp. Next base: position 92,208 of record NZ_JCACCM010000097.1, on the reverse strand, counting down.
AAGCCACTGCACCTGATGGCACCGCCGTTCCGCTGTCCATTGTCTACAAAGTTGGCGTTGAGCGGACTGGACAAAATCCCGTGTTGCTAACGGGTTACGGTTCGTATGGCTTCAGCTACCCAGATTCGTTTTCGGCGACGCGCCTATCACTGCTCGATCGCGGCGTGGTGTTAGCGATCGCGCATGTGAGAGGCGGGTCAGAACTCGGACGTAAGTGGTACGAAGACGGCAAGTTTTTACACAAGCAGAACACGTTTAGCGACTTTATTGCCTGTGCTGAGACGCTGATTCAGCAGGGTTGGACGGATTCGGAACATTTAGCAATTTCGGGCGGAAGTGCAGGTGGATTGTTGGTTGGGGCTGTGATCAATCAACGCCCGGAGTTATTTCGAGCCGCGATCGCGCAAGTGCCGTTTGTGGATGTGGTGACAACCATTTTAGATACTTCGCTGCCGCTCTCAGCGACCGAGTGGGAAGAATGGGGCAACCCAAACGACAAACAGTTTTACGACTACATGAAGGCGTACTCTCCCTACGATAATGTCACGGCGCAAGCCTATCCTGCTCTGCTCGTCACGGCAGGGTTGAACGATCCCCGTGTGTCGTACTGGGAACCTGCAAAATGGACAGCAAAACTGCGATTTGTGCGAGCAACTCCAACTCAATCAGAGTCAGATCATCCCGTACTGCTACTCAAAACAAATATGGGAGCCGGACATGGAGGCGCTTCTGGGCGGTACGATCGCCTTAAAGAAGTTGCTTTTGAGTATGCCTTTCTGTTACATCAGTGGGACATGACAAATTAGACAGGACTTACGCAAGGCAAGTCGTTGCAGATTTTGCATTCATGGGTCATTACCAATAACGTTTCTTTTGTGACGAACCGGGTGCCTTTCGTGACGAACCGGGTGCCTTTCATGACGAATCGGATTTCTTTCGTGATGAACTGGGTGCCTTTCGTGACCAACAACGTTTCTGTCGTAACGAATCGGGTTCGTGTTTTTAAGTTCAGGTTCAGCGTCGTGACGATACCCAGTGCGTAAGCCCTGTTAGACTTCTTACAAAAGTCTTCTGCTCTCAATCATCCATCGCTGCACCTTGGCGCATCCGGCTCAAGAAAGTGCGGAGGCGATCGCTCTGCGGATTTCGCAAGACTTCACGAGCGACGCCTGATTCAGCAACACGGCCTTGATCGAGAAACATGACTCGATGCGCCACTTCACGAGCAAACTGAATTTCGTGAGTCACAACCACCATCGTCATCCCGTTTTCAGCCAGGTTTTGCATCACCTCTAGCACTTCGCCCACCAGTTCCGGATCGAGGGCGCTCGTGGGTTCGTCAAACAGCATCACCTTGGGTTCCATGCAGAGACTGCGAGCGATCGCGACGCGCTGTTTCTGTCCGCCCGAAAGCTGCTCTGGATACACCTCGGCTTTGTCTGCCAAGCCGACTTGGTTGAGGTAAAACCGCGCTCGTTCCTGGCTTTGCGATCGTGACTGACCCAATACTTGCTGAGGAGCCAACGTTAAATTGTCCAACACACTGAGATGAGGAAACAGATTAAACTGCTGAAACACCATGCCGACTTGCGATCGCAACTGACGCAATTGTTTAGAGCTAAGGTGGACGTGAGAAAGATTCAGATCGTTGATGATAATTTCACCGCGATCAATCGTCTCTAACCGATTGAGACAGCGCAGCAGCGTACTTTTACCACATCCAGAAGACCCAATGACCGCAAACACTTCACCGCGATCAACATAGCCACTAATCCCCCGCAGGACTTTCAGGGAACCAAAGTTTTTCTCAACTTGCTCAAATACGATCGCGCGCGAGGGATTCATGATCACGTTAAGGATATAGAACTTCAGACATTGCGATCAGGGAGAATAGATCATTCTTAAGCAAATACTTTCTGCTTTACCTCCCCACTAGTAGAGATTTCACTCATGATTCAGCTTCGGGCAAAAAGAATTCTGCGATCGCTGCTGCTTGGTTTGGTCTGCTTTCTCCTGATCTCTAGTGCAGTCAAATCTCAGGATAAACCTGTTTTAACGGTTGCGGTAGAGCCTGTTTTTCCACCGTTTGAATTCAAAGCCTCCAACGGCGATTTTCAAGGCTTTGATGTGGATCTAATCCGAGCGGTGGGGGAAGCGGGCGGGTTCGGCGTCAAGTTTCAAAGTATCCCGTTTGATGGCATCATTCCCGCTTTGCAAGCCGGAACCGCAGATGCCGCCGTCGCGGCGATGACGATTACCGAAGCGCGATCGCAAGCCGTTGCGTTTTCACGACCTTACTTTAAAGCGGGACTCGCGATCGCTGTTCGTGACGGAACGACGGGAGTTACCAAGCTCGATGATTTGAAAGGGAAAGCGATCGCGGTGCAGATCGGCACAACCGGAGCGAAAGCTGCCAGCGCGGTTCCTGGAGCCAAAGTTCGCACGTTTGATGCTGCTGTCTTAGCTCTTCAGGAATTAAAAAATGGCAATGTGGATGCCGTCGTCAACGACTCGCCTGTAACGCTATATGCGATTAAGACAGGCAATCTCCAAGGAATCAAGATTGTCGGTCAACTGCTGACCGAAGAGTTTTATGGCATTCCGCTACCGCTCAATTCCCCAAACTTGCAGCGCGTGAATGGGGGGCTCACGACTATTCTGCAAAACGGGACTTACGCCCAGATCTATCAAAAATGGTTTAACGCTCAGCCTCCTCAATTGCCAGAATCTGCGTTTGGAACCGCTCAAACTGCTCAGAAGACACCGATAGGATCGCTTAGTGTCATTCTCAACGCACTCCCCACCCTGCTGAAAGGCGCACTGATTACGCTACAACTCGCCGCCGTCTCGGTGTTCTTTGGATTGATCGGCGGTTCGCTGATCGGCATTGCCCGATTGTCTGCCCTCGCACCCGTCCGGTGGGCAGCAAGAGCCTATATTGACTTCTTTCGAGGCACGCCGCTTCTCGTGCAAATTCTGATGATTTATTTTGGCTTTCCAGCGCTCTTGCAATCTGCGGGCTTGAATTTCACCTTTAATCAATTTGCCGCCGCGATCGTTGCCCTGAGCTGCAATAGTGCTGCTTACATTGCCGAGATTGTGCGGGGAGGCATTCAGTCGATCGAGGTCGGACAGTCGGAGGCGGCTCAATCGTTGGGATTAGATTCGGTGCAAGCCCTCCGGCACGTTGTTCTGCCTCAAGCGTTTCGACGGATGTTGCCGCCGCTTGGCAACACGTTTATCACGCTACTGAAAGACACAAGTTTAGTGACTATCATTGGGTATGCAGAGCTGCTCCGAGAGGGCCAACTGATTATTGCCGAAAACTATCGCCCTTTTGAACTCTATGCAGTGGTGGCGCTGGTGTACTTGGCGTTAACGCTGCTTTCTTCTCAGGGGTTCAGCTATTTAGAACGAGCCATGAACCCGGTCAATCGCTCCTCTAGCAGAACCCAGAAAAGATCTTTGCAGAGTGAATCGCCACGAGCGGAGCGCTAATCGAGTGATGTTCGATGCCAGAATTTCTTGTTGGTCAACTGGCTCTGTACCATGATGTGTGTACCATGATGAGTTAGGCAACTTACATCCAGCAGGAACCACCAGCATGACCGCCGTTACTCCTAACTCACCCTCCACCGCGCCTGCGTTTTGCGAAGGTATTCAATATTTCAGCGACAGTGTTCCAGGGTTTGAGACGTATGGCAAGACCAGCGCGATCGCAGAAGGCAAACGCGCGATCGCAGATCCGAGCGATCCAACCGCCGCTTATCAAACGCTTCTAACGGCTGACGCGCTGCGCTATCTCGTGGTGCAAATGACCGCTAGCAAAGCCTCTGGTCACCCCGGCGGATTCGCCAGTCAAGCCGAAGCTTATGCTGCGTTTGTGATGCTGGGTTACAAGAACATCCTGACAGAAGTGGGACATCACGCGCCCGGATTCTATTGCGCCATGTTTTTGGATCGCTCACTTGAAGATATGGGCATCGAAACGGTGCAGCAATTGCGCGATCGCTTCCGCGAAAAGCACGGGCTACTCGGACACCTCTCCGGGTTTATTCCAGGCATTCTCTCCCCTGCCGGGCCGTTAGGACAGGGACAACACTTCGCGATGTCCGCCGCATTCTTACATCGCGATACGTTGTTTCCGTTTACCGTCGGCGATGGCGGCTTGGGCGAACCCTACATCATGAGTTCGATGGCGCACTTCAACACGGCGTTTCCGGAAGTCACGAACTTTTTGCCCATTCTAGTTTGGAACGGCTATTCGCAAGAGCATCACAGCATGGTGTCGCTCAAATCCAATGAAGAAATGATCGCCTACTGGAAGGGCAATGGATTTGAAAACGTGGTGTTAGTTGATGCCAAGGAGTTTGACGATCAAAATCAACCTGGAGCCTATGCCGATAGCACCCTCTTTCCGCTAGAGCAACGCATTAACTTTGCCAAAGCAGTCATCACGGCGGCAGATAAAGCGGCAAAATCTGCTCTAGGCGGAATGCTGACGGTCTTCATTCTCAAGCAACTCAAAGGAGCAGGCGTGCATGCGCGAGGCTCGAAGTCTCACAATTTGTATGCGCATCACAAGTTAGACCATGACGACATTGTGGCAGCGCTGCAAAACCTATCGCTTACTCCAGAAGCGTGGGCGCTGGTGCGATCGAACTGTGAACGGGCGGGCGGCGGCCCAGCCAGTAAAATCGTTGTGACCGAATCGGTGCTGCCGTTGCCAGAATTAGGTCAGTTGCCGATGGAAGAATATGAGGTGGGCGGTGACGCAAAGGTTTCGACCACTGCAATGGGGCAATTAGTCGGACATGTAGGAAAGCACGATCGCAATTTCCTCGTCACCAATGCCGATGGCAACGAAGCCTCCGGAATTGCCAATATCAACCAAGCGCTCAAAATTATTCACCCCACCGAAGACGCGCTTTACTTCCAGTCCCCTAAGGGTCAGGTGTATGAGCCGCTGAGTGAAGATGCGTGCGCCGGGCTTGCTGCCGGACTTGCCCTCATGGGATCTCGAACGCTGTGGTGTTCATACGAATCGTTCGCGATCAATGGCTTACCCATTTGGCAAACCGTCACCCAAGCGATGGCAGAACTACGTCGCCCCACCCCTTCGACCATTACGCTGTTTACCGCAGGCGCGTTAGAACAAGGGCGCAACGGCTGGACGCATCAACGCCCTGAAATCGAAGCCTACTTTGCTGCCATGATGCGAAACGGCAACGTCTTTCCGCTTTTTCCGCCCGATGCGAACAGCATTCAAGCCTGCTACGAGTGGGCACTAACGACGAAAAACAAGGGCATTGTGATTACCTCTAGTAAGTCGCCGTTGCCGATTCGGACGACGTTTGGACAGACCAGACAAGCCTTGAAAGAGGGCGCGATCGTGCTGCAAGAGTTAGCAGGTTCACTGCCTCAAACGATCGTACTAGCAGTCGTTGGAGATCTAATCCTATCCTCGGTTTTTGAAGCGGCATCTAATCTACAGGAGCAAGGTTATTCTGTCCGAGTCGTGTCAGTAGTCAACCCGCGTCGGCTCTACCGCGCTCATGATGTTGCCTGGGAAATCTGCTCTGAGCCAGACGGCGAGTTTATCGATGATGCCACCTTTGAGCAGTTGTTTGGCGGCGATGTGCTAATTGGCATTGCTGGGGGCGTAAGCGGAATGCTGGAGCCAATTATGCTGCGAAGCACAGCAAAGCGAGATACCTTTGCCTGGAAGCGGGGAGAAACAACCGCCACTCCAAGCGAGCTACTGGCGGTCAACGGGATTACAGCGGATGCGATCGCACAACGGGCAGTTCAACTCGCGCAGTAACCTTCAATTAAGCCAGATCAGTAAGAGCCTTGATCTGGCTTAATGTCTATCAACGATATCTCTACGATCAAGATTGAGTGCAATCTCAAAAGCTTTATTCCTTGTCTAGAAACTTCTAATAGAGCGATTGAGATATCAAAAATCTTTATAAATACGTCAGAATACAGAAAGTAGATCCTAATTTAGGCGGCTTCATCGAATGGCATTATCAGACGATCGCAAGAAACGTATCATGGAGCATCTTGGTCGTAGCACCAACGACTTCTCACAAGCGAAGCCAGTCCGCTCTCCTGAGCGAACTCAGCGCATTTTGGATCATATTAAGCGAACTAAGGGTCAGGTCTAATCGCGATTCGCGCAAAGCATCACTCTGAATCACGGCTGATGACGAGCGCAATCCTTTAGATAGAGTTTGAACCTTGTGCTGATTGCAGCAATAAAAAAGCAGGGAAAGAACTTCTTTCCCTGCTTTTTAGTTTAAAGGCTTGTGTTCTCTAACTAAATTGGAGAACTACTTGCTGCCTGCCATCTGAGCCGCAACTTCTGCGGCAAAATCAGACTCTTCCTTCTCAATGCCTTCACCCAATACAAACCGAACAAAGCGGCGAATCCGAATGTTTTCACCAAGCTGAGCGACGTGCTGCTTCACCAACTCATCAACCGTGATATTCGGGTCTTTGATGTATTGCTGATCAACTAAGCTCATTTGCTTGAGGCGCTTATCAATCCGACCTTGAACAATCTTTTCTTTGACATTATCCGGTTTGCCTGCCAAATCGTCCTTGCCCATCTCGATCGCTTTCTCTTTCTCAGCAATCTCTGACGGAATGTCCTCAATTCTGACGTACTCAACCTCAGTACTCGCCGCAATCTGCATTGCAATGCTGCGGACTAATTCTTGAAACGCCTCGTTGCGAGCTACAAAGTCGGTTTGGCAGTTAACTTCTACCAGAACTCCAATTCGTCCACCAATGTGAATGTAGCTGCCAACTAGGCCCTCTGCGGCAGTCTTACCCGCTTTCTTGTCTGCCGAGGCAATGCCTTTTTTACGCAGCCAATCGACTGACTTCTGCATGTCCCCACCGTTTTCAGCGAGGGCTTTTTTGCAGTCCATCATGCCTGCGCCAGTCTTATCGCGCAGTTGCTTTACGTCCTTTGCTGAAATGTCTGCCATATTACTTTTCCAGTGCTTTCAATTGCTAGTTGCTTGGAGTAGCTAAAACAGACACCGCTCTAGCTACTCCCCTCAAGTCCTTATGCGGTTGCTCCTTCGCTTTCAGGTTCCGCTTCGGTTTCATCGTAGTCGTACTCATCTTCAGCGCCTTCGTAATCTTCGTAGTCATCCTCTGCTTCGAGTTGACCATGACGACCTTCGTAGATGGCATCTGCCAACCGACCGACAATCAGCTTAATTGAGCGGATCGCATCATCATTAGCAGGGATGGGAATATCCACAACATCGGGGTCGCAGTTGGTGTCAAGCAACGCCACGATCGGAATGTTCAGCTTGAGACATTCTTGAACTGCATTATATTCCCGGCGTTGGTCAACCATGATGATCACGTCGGGGATTTTACGCATTAGTTTAATACCGCCCAGATATTTCTGAAGCTTCTCTAACTCACGCCGTAAGACTGCCGCTTCTTTTTTAGGCAATAAATCTAATCCACCCGTTTCTTCGCGGCGCTCTAAGTCCTTAAGGCGATCAACGCGGGTTTTGATCGTTGTCCAATTGGTCAGCATTCCACCGAGCCAACGCTGGTTCACGTAGTATGCACCACAACGAGAGGCTTCTTGAGCAATGATGCCTGCGGCTTGCCGTTTGGTTCCAATAAATAGAAACTTTTTCCCTTGTTCGGATGCGGTACGCACGTAGTTGTAGGCATTGTCCATTAACTGAGCGGTTTGCACCAAGTCAATGATGTGAACGCCATTGCGGGCGGTAAAGATGTAGGGATTCATCTTGGGGTTCCATCTCCGGGTCTGATGCCCAAAGTGAACGCCTGACTCAAGCAATTGAGCTAATGAAACAACTGGCATTGTGTATTTCCTTATTCGGGTTCATCCTCAATCCAGAAGTAGTTTAGAAAGTAAGGATAAGAGGGTTAGGGGATCAAATCCGTGCCGCCCACTGACCACTGGCTACTATCCAACCACCCGAAATCCTGGATGTGTGAATTTGACAACTTATCTAAGGTAACACAAGACCTTTATCCTTGAGTTATCCAATCTGTTAGAGAAGACGCCTTGAGACTATCCGAAACACGCTCTAATTCTAAACAAGCCCGACGATATCCTTGGCAGAAAGTGAGGTATTGGCGGGTCGTGCACTTGGTGGTAATGCCGATCGCACTTCTTTTGTTGCTTACTCGTCATGTATCCGCCGTTTCAAGTCCGATTAGTTCGACCGGAGTAGCGGTTGCGATTCCTTCGGAGTTACGCCTGGTGCTAATGGTAATGCTCGGAATCATGCTCACAGGCTTTTTTGTGATGCGATTTTCTAAGGAGAGCGTGAGGCGGTTACCCTTCTCATCCTTGATTATTTTATTAGTGATTCACATTTTGTTTGGCTGGTTGCTGAGCGTTTACAGCGCATTCTGGTGGATCTGGCTTGGAGTCATCGTGGGGTGCGGAGCGATCGCGACCGTGCTATCGATCGATTTAGGAATGCTTGGGCTGCGAGTGTTAATTTTGGCAGGCGTTACCGCGATCGTAAGTCTAGTTGCCAACGCATCGATAAGGCAAACTGCAACGCCGATTGCGTTGGGCTTGGCGATTGCTGGGTGTTGGTTATGGGCGGTGGGCGGCGCAAGATTTCGGATGGAGTCGAATGGGGTGGAGCGATCGCAGGTCGGTTGGACAATTGTATTGGTGTGTTGGGAGGGCCTATGGTTAGGGTGGCTACTGAATACAGTTCTTGAGTCAAATTGGAAATTGATCAATCAGGTTTTGACCTTATTGAGTTTAAGTCCGTGAACCTAAAAGACGGCTTATTCAGAATCTCCGAGTTCTTGATACGCTATTTCTTACGTCCACCTAACTTACCAGCCTTTCTCGATCGCTTAGATAGGTTCAGGCTACCGTTTGATTAAGCGTCACGAGAACTTTAGCGGAACCGTCAGGCACAGGTTGATCTTGCTCCATTCGTATACTTTGGCATACCGTCTGACTGACACAACTGCTCAACTTTAAGGTGCTTGTAGAGCGCTTCTTTCTTTAGTTTCAATTTCTCTAGCCTGAACAGCACTTAGCTCAAGCCTTTCCAAAGTTTTTGATTCCTCTACTGGAAGAAATAACTGAGGCTCTAGATCAGTAGAAGGCTTTGCATCGAATGCTGAATGATCGCGTTCTAGCTTGATATCGCCCTTCGCCTCTACTGCCCCAGGAGGTATAGTCGTCTGCCGTTTCTTTAGAGGCATAAATGGGAGTTGCGGCTGAGCCAAAGCCTGCGATCGCTGCATTGCAGCCTCAGACGGGAGGACTGGTTGGTTTCGAAGCGGCAATTTAGGTTCTACAGGAGTCTTGAGCTGCCAATCCCGATCTTCGCGATCCGCTTGAATCTGCTGCACCAATACCGCATATTTTTGCTTTGCCCAGTAGTCGCTCTTGATCTGCTGCAACTGATGCGCCGTTTGAAACGCTCGCCCCCACTGCCTTTCTTCCATTTGACGGGTAGCTTGTTGGGTAATCGTTGCTGCTGTTTCTTCCGTCGCCTTCCAATGCGCTATGCGATCGCGAGCTTGAGTGTAAATGGACGAACGTTCAGTGATTAGTTGTGCGATCCGAATCGCTTCCTTTAAATTTCCCGCTTGAAATTCGGCTTCTCCTAACGCGAGTAGCTGTTCGTGCCAAGACTCCACCAACTCCTGTCCAACACTGTGTAACGGCTCCTCAGGCGAAATGTCTCCTACCTGTTGAATGGCTGCTGCTAACCCTGAAGGTGACTGTTGATTTGCCTTGTTTTGGGCGCAGTGCAATCGCGCTGTCAGAAATGAGTGCTCATCCACTGTTTCACAATGAAAGGTCGGTAGCGTCGTTAGGACTTTAACGGCCATTAACGCAGTCCCCCAGAGTACTGCAACTAGTCCCGTCAGCAGGAGCCATGCCCGATTCCGCTTCATGTTCCGTACTTCCAGTTTTTGCAAAATTCAAGATTGAAGGTTTGAGGGAAGATGCCGTTTGCAACACACGTTAGGCGCGACAAACTTAGAGTGCTTGCTTACAAGGGGAGATGCGATGAACGTCGAAGAGAACTGTTGTGGGGCAAGACGAATTGACGCAAAAATTAGATTGGCAGCAGATGCTGTAGCAGGTCAATGTATTGGGCGGACAACCTGCTATGCTTTGACCTCACTCAAATGACATGACCTTACTCAAACAATTCTTCGCGGCTCTGAGGGCACTGCACTTTGCGCTAATTGTGCTTGTTTAACAGGAACTTCAATCCAAAATTCAGTGCCTTCCCCAGCTTTAGAATCACATTTGAAGACGCCACCATGTTTTTCAACCACAATTTCATGACTAATCGAAAGTCCCATACCCGTTCCTCTACCAATTGGTTTTGTTGTGAAGAAGGGTTCAAAAATTTGCGCTTTTACCTCCGGTGGAATGCCTAATCCATCATCTTTAATACGGATGACAACGCGGTCTTCGCTCAGGCATCCTGTGCTAATCCAAATGATCGGTGCGCGATCGAGACCTTCTTTGATTGCGTCTTCTAATGCATCGATCGCATTACTGAGAACATTCATAAACACTTGATTTAGCTGGCTGGCATAGCACTCGACCAACGGTAAATTGCCGTACTGTTTCTCTAGCTTAATACCGCAATAATCGCCATCTGCTTTGAGCCGATGTTTTAGAATCAGTAACGTACTATCAATGCCTTCGTGAATATCAACAGGTCTGACCTCTGATTGGTCGAGGCGCGAGAAATTTCGCAGCGACAGCACAATCTGACGAATACGATCGGTTCCAATCTCCATTGAAGCAACAGTTTTAGGCAAATCTTCAACCAAAAACTCTAAATCAATCTCTTCAATGTGTTCCAAAACATCAGACGCCGGATTTGAGTAGCAAGCTTGATAGGTCTGAATCAAAGCGAGTAAGTCATCAATATAGCGTTTGACGTGATTGAGATTGCCAGCAATGAAATTAACAGGATTATTAATCTCGTGAGCAACACCGGCTACAAGCTGACCCAAACTAGACATTTTCTCAGTTTGAATGAGTTGACCTTGAGTTTTCTTTAACGTTTGAAGCGTGAGGGCTAACTGCTCAGTTTGAAGTTGAGTCTTAGCTAATAAATCAGCCTGTTCTAATCCAATTCCGAGTTGACTGGCAACTTGGGTGACAAACTGAATTTCACTCGGTTGCCATTGACGTGGCTTGTCGCATTGATGAACGCACAGCAGCCCCCACAATTCACCCCCTTTAATAAACGGTGCAACAATATTCGCTTTAATAGAAAATTGATCGAGAATAGCAACGTGGCAGTCTTTGAGACCTGAATTGTGAATATCTGCGATCGCGCTCACTCGTCCCTGTTGATAGGAAACGGCATAGTGTTTACTAAAACACTGATCTTGAATTTTATTTGACAATGCAGCAGGAAATCCAGGTAAAACGTCTTCAGCAACAACTTCTCCAATGTTAAACTTAGATTCTATATCAAAGCAGTAAACGATTACGCGATCAGCATTAAGTGACTGACGCAATTCCTGAGTTACTGTTGCAAAGATTGTTTGAAAATCAAGTGACTTGCGAATTTTAGCAACGACTTCAAACAGAATTCGCTGCTGTTCGGTCGCTTGTTGCAGTTGAGCTGTCCGCTCCTCGACTTGAATTTCCAAACTAGAATTTAACATTTGCAATTGCTGATGCGTTTCATACTGCTGAATCGCGGTCGCAAATTGTTGTCCTAATGCTTGAGCTAACTCCAACTCACTAGGTGCCCATTCGGCTGACTGTCCGCGTTTTGTTTCTTTCCACACATCAAAGGACTGGCGTGGCAACGTCTGTCGTTCGTCTGTCGAAACCTGTCCTGCCCAAAAGATTTCTGCTTCTACTTCATCTCGAAACACACTCAAGTAGCCCAGCAACCGGTGACGATATCGCAAGGGCATCATTAACAGCCCGCGAATTTTAGTAGGGCGAAACGCAGGCTGTAAATTTCGTAAACTAGGCTCTTTGTATAAATCAGCGATCGCCCAAATCGAATCCTCTGTCCCCTTAAAATACTCTTGCCATACACTATATTGCTCCATCAAGGGATAGGGCGCATTTTCTGATGTAATAGGCTGAACCCCGGTTTGATAAAGTCTCAAGTAGCGGCTAGGCGAATGGGTGACTTTGATCTCCTTTGCTTCAAACGCATCTGCATGCAACCACAAGCGCCCTCCCGAACCACCAAACGCTGAAACGGCTGCCTCTAGAGCCGCTTGCGGTTGAATCGTAGCGAAAGAATGAAGCAATTGGTTGATGTGATTGATTGATGCTTCTCGGTGAGCTTGCTCGCGGGCTTGGGTGGTCAGCATCGACTGCGCGATCGCAACCGAAAGCAAATCAACCACCTGCTGTACGGTTTGTACATCCGGCTCCAAAATTTCTCTTGGTTCTGCATGGTGAGAGACGAGCAGACCCCACAAATAATCGTGATGCAAAATCGGAACGACAAGAGATGACTTCACTCCCATTGCCGTCAAGTACTCAACATGACATGAATCAACGGCACGGTAGCGAATCTGCTCGTAATTCACCTCATTGCCAGCTTTGCATTCAACGCTTTGACCAATCTTGTGATTGGTAACATCTACAATTGAGCGTGCCCGCGCCTTAATGAAAAGCTCTCGCGCCGATGGCGGAATATCATCGGCAGGAAAATGTAGCCCCAGCAGTGATGGTAGGCGCTCCGATCGCAACCATTCGGCAGACACCTGACCAGTTCCGTCAGGATGAAACCGATAAATTTTCACCCGATCGGTACTCAGAAAAACTCCGATCTCGGCCACTGCTGCATTTAGAATGCTGCTAAGTTCGTCAGAGCGGCGCAGGCGATCGGTGATTCGACTTAGCAAGGCATCAGCGCTAGTCGGAGCGCTTGTAACTTCCTCGTATTCAAGGCTCATTGAATTATTTCCCACACATACAAACAGTGAGAGACGGCGTCGAGCGTTTAGCTAATGTCTCTAGGTTGAGTATGGGCAGTATCAGGAAAAAATTCACAAGGAGATCTAAAGAAGATTATCTGTTGCCTTGCCAGAGAGGGTCTTACGATCGCGAGGACGAAAATCTGAGCAATTTACCGCGTCTTTAGTCAGCGCAAGATGAGGACTGACCGCGCACTTCACATAGGGATTATTGTGAAAAAAACTACACTTTTTGCAGGGAAGCTGAGCTGTTGGTGGCAAAGAATTCCGTTTTCTTTGATTCAGCTTCCACGTATCAGAAATTACACAAACCAGTGTTGCCCAGATTGCCACAAATCCGATGGGAACCAACAGAAGGGCCGCGTCATAGGTGACTGCATTTGAAGATGAATCAGAAATCTCTGGAGGTGTATCTCCTACAGAGGTTTGGGCATACAGCGCGTGGGATGCGGGCGGCAAGAAGTTTGACTCAGAAGACTGCATGAGACATCTCAACTAAAAGGACAATAGACGCAGTAGCTTCTGCCTCACAGGGAAACACACTGAAGGTTCTGTGTGGGCTGATTGATCTTTAATTTTAGCGATCGCATAGTCAAATTATCTCTGTCAGGGGAGTTGGCTTCCTCGTTATCTGGGTATATCTACAGAGGGAATCGAGTTGCCTCGGAACGTGCGTTCAATTTGTTGTAACGGATGTGAATACAACTAATGATCGGTAGCATGGGTCAGAGCTAAATCACAACGAACTCGAAGGGTGTTGAAAAAATACAGTTGGAGAGTTCTAGGGTGAGTTTAGTTAACCTTGATGTCAGTTAAACCGATGTCAATTCGACCGTTAAGATCAGTGAAACCGTTCAGTCAAAACAGATGTGGAGGATGAATTATGCTCAAACGTGCTCTGATTGGGGGTTGCGTCATGGCGCTTGGACTAGTGGGCACGCTGCCTGCTAGCGCTCAGAAGGCTCCTGCCCCTGCTCCTCAGACCGCTCCTGCTACGTCTGTCAGTTCAGCAGATATGCAGAAATTTGCAAACGCGGTGAAGGAAATTTTAACGATTAGCAAAGCGTCAGAAACGGCAGCAGGGCAAGCCATTCGAGGAGAAGGTTTGACCGAGCAGCGCTTTGATGAGATCTACAAGTCTCAAAATGAGCCAAAGCAGAAGCCAGCAACGGCTGTCCAGCCGAAAGAACGCCAAAGCTACGATCGCGCGATCGCGAAATTAGTTAAGATCCAACAGGACAACGAAACTAAAGCATCGAAAGCGGTTCAGAATCAAGGCTTGAATCCTCAGCAGTTCGGTCAGATTTTTCAAGCTGTCAGAAACGATCCAAAGTTGCGCCAACAAGTTCAACAGATGATTCGGAGTAAATAGAGCAGCTTTCACCTTTAATTGGGTTGTGGGGTGGGCAAAATGACCACCCCTTTGTTTTTCTCTGCGTTTATAAATTATAAAGTTGCGTCTAAAGAGTTTTATCGATGGAGCTTTTTTGCGACGGCTCTCACTCGGGCACATCAAAACTATGTACCATTAACGCCCCCTAGAAAGATATTTCTCTAAAAACGGTAGAATTCCCTCAGCTAACTGTTCTGGATACTCCTCGTGTAAGCCTAATGAACCAGGCATTCTGTGAACTTGCACGCTAGAAAAATGCGCCAAAATTTCTACTTCCTGACGAGATTTCGGCGGCATGTCTTCCCCAACTACCATCATGACAGGCACTAGAAGAGGCTGAAACCAGTTAAACCAATCTTCTCGCTTTTTCACCAGATCCAATCCTCCGGTTACAAAAGCAGCTGGACCAAATCGCGCTCCATTGGCTTGAGTGACCTGCCACTTACGCTCAATAAAATCTGGGGTCAGGTTCTTTTCCTCAACAAAAACGTGACGGCGATACATTGATTTGAGAAAGTCAGGTTTGGTCGTGAGGGAGTACAAGAATTGACCTAAGATGGGCACATTGATCAACCGTTGCACCAAGCGATACGCCCAACGGCGATTTCCTATCATCTTGTTCATCATGGTAGGCAAAGGTCCGCGCCAAGTTGGAGCGACAAGCACGACCCATTTCCAGGGAATCGGTTGCCGCTGTGCTAGTTGCATAACATAGCCGGCGGCATGTCCAGCCGCAATTACAACGACTGGCTCTTGGAATATAGTTCTTACAAAGTCTCGTAGACAAGCTTCTAGTACAACCGGAGTGTACGAGATCGCAGGACGAGACGATTCTCCAAATCCTATCCAATCGAGCACAAAAACCTGATATTTATGAGCCAACTGCTCCGCTAAGCCTCTCATTTCAAGTCGGCTAGATACTGTACTCAAGGATGGCAGCAGCAGAATGGGCTTTCCTTCGCCCAACACCTCATAGACTGTTGTGACTGGCTTTCCTTTCCAACTCCAGTGGTGTTCGTGAATGCTGCCGCCAATACTAAATGGAGAGAATTCGGCGGCAGAAGTATTGCTCATGGATCTATCCTCGTCGGCGAGTCACAACGTCGAAATCCTATTTTCCAACAAAAAGGGTAGCCTGCAGCATTCGGCTACAGACTACCCACCACGCACGGAGGTGAAAATGAGTAGAAAAGCTTATTCAGCCGCTTTGTTCTGGCGACGGCGACGCACTACTAAACCAGCTGCACTTAGACCTAGAAGAGACAGCGTAACCGAAGGCTCAGGAACTCTCTGACCTGTCAGATCCCTAAAGTTTTTCTCGCCAATGTCAACGACAAAAACGGTATCGTTAAAGTCGCGATCGGAGTTTTCGTTCTTGCCGCCCGATGCATTTTTAG
Organism: Myxacorys sp.; assembly: GCF_059501405.1. Lineage (NCBI taxonomy): Bacteria > Bacillati > Cyanobacteriota > Cyanophyceae > Leptolyngbyales > Leptolyngbyaceae > Myxacorys > Myxacorys sp. The sequence goes on along the minus strand of NZ_JCACCM010000097.1, from coordinate 76,446 downwards.
CACCATAGAGGTCTTCAAAGCCGATCAAGAGATAGCGCTTGTCTACTGCGTAAGCGACAGCATGCTGCAACCCGTCAGCGTTCATTCCGGTCTGGGTGCCGAAAATATTGGCATTGGTGCCTCGGTTAGCACCGTCTGCTCGCAGGAAGAAATCTAGCTGAGAACCGCCTTTGATGTTCCCTACACTGACGCTATCGCCAAGCTTTAATTTCCCGCCGCTAGAACCCATAACGCAGCCTGAACCTGCGGCATTAGAACAAGAAAGATCATTAAACAGCATTCCAGCGGTGTTTGTCTTCCCGGTTGAGGTGAAGGCAAGCTGGTTACGATAGCCTGCCCCTTCATTGATGAAGCTTACTGTCACGTTGTGGTCGTACTTCAGAAATAACTTGGTTGGATCGAGCAAATACTGACCGCTGTTAGGAATTTCAATACTCTCTTTCTGCACGTATTTTTGGTATGGTGCATCGTCAAAACCAGACTGTGCTTTGCTAGAGATGGTAGGCTGTGTCCAGGAGCTATTCCAAGTGAAGGCAGACGCAGATGAAGTGTTAGAAAGTGTACCAGCGATCGTGGCAGTGGCCATTACCAAACCGGTTAAAAGTTGCGTTTTCATGGACGGTAAAGATTTAAGGTGAAGTGCAGCTAACTCTATCAACAGCGCTCTTAGAGTAATTCCTCTAAACCAGTGGTTCTACAAAGCGCAATGTAACTTCTATCACTTCTAACAGATTCTTCTACTCAACCGCCAGTCCTGAGAGCGGCTTTGCCCGACTCTTTATTGCAAATTGCTTTAAGTGCTGGATGTACCGTAATTTCAATGCTGCTAGTCCCCAATCTCGTGGAGAAGAAGGCTCCTATTCTAAGTAGCATCGCTGGGAAAACAGGTTGATATAACCGTATACACAAATATGCTTAGTAAAGTTTTGAACAAGCTACGAAGGGATCACTGGTTTAACGAGCAACAAGTACATAGAAAACGCTTCCTTCCGGAACTCAACACAAATTATTAATGGCGCTGCCAAACACGAGAACTGCCGTAGAGCATCCTACGCTTGACGACAAATTTTTTGACAAATTGAGGAGTATCGCCACGATGCCCTAACACGATTACAACATCGTCTTTTGTCAGAACCGTGGACTGAGGAGGGTGAGTTAGCGTTGTCCCATCGGTACGACGAATCGCAACAATAATAAATGTGCCTTTGCTGCGGACTTCGATGTCTCCAATCGTTGCTCCGACCATCGGAGAGTTTGGCGCGATCGCAACTTCATCAACCTGAATGTCTAGCTGTGCAAGTAATTCATTTAATGTCATTTGACCATCATCTTGATTAAAGAGGTCTAGGGTTGCGGGATGAGTAATCATATGCGCCATTCGCAGCCCACTAATCGTGGCGGGGAGTACAACTTGATCGGCTCCAGCTAATCGAAGTTTTTTCTCAGTAGACGGCAGTTCACCACGCGCCAGAATCATCAGGTTTGGATTGAGTTCACGGGCAGTGAGCGTGATGAATACATTAGTAGCGTCATCCGGTAAAACGGTTGCCAATACTTTGGCGCGATCGATACCCACGGCATACAGCACCGTTTCATCGGTAGCATTCCCCAGCCGCACAAGATAGCCCATCTCTTCTGCTTTTTCGAGCCGTTCAGGGTTAGTGTCAATCACAATAAAGGGAATTTTGGCCTCCATCAGTTGGCGCGACAAAATCTGACCCATGCGACCAAACCCACAGATGATAACGTGATTCCTTGAGGTCTCGATGGTACGTGTCATGCGTCTTGTTCCCAATACTTGATTAATTTCGCCCTCGGTGATCATCTGTACGAAGCCGCCTACGAGGTAAATGGTTGAAGATGTGCCTCCAACGATCACGAGCATGGTGAAGATTTTGAGCGCCGGTGTATCGATGGGGCGGACTTCACCATAGCCAACGCCAAACGTGGTAATCACAACCATGTAGAGCGCGTCTAGTAGTGACCAACCTGCAAGCCTATAGCCTGTAACGGCAATGATAACGGTAGCAATTAAGAAAAGTGCGCCCGTCAGGATGCGTTTGAGTGGTGCTTGCATAGTCGAGTTTCTAGAGCTTCGGAAGTCGCTCAGCCTGTGATTTAAATGTTTCAAAACTTACGCAAATATGTAAGCTCTATTTATATAAAGTATAGTGATGTCTCGGAAAACTCCCGTATCTAAGGGAACTTCTTGAATCAGTCTGGGCAGAAGTCGGTGCATGGAATCCATGTCTACTCGTACTGGACTCCAAGAGATGATCAGCATGACAAAACGGCGATTGGCTTTGCCAATCGCCAGAGGATTGCTCATTACCAATTTCTGCGACGATCGCGACAAGACGGAGCAGCGCATTCTAGAAGCCTAAATCCGCTTTTGCGGCTTGGGCCGCTTGAAGGACTTTCTCATCGGGCAATTCTTCCCAAGCCGTATCGCCAATTTCGGCGTAGAACGTTTCGTCGTAGGGGCGAGTGCGGATGACCACAGGCATGGGAACCGCATGACCTAGAATTAGGGCTTGCTGTTTGGAGTCGAGTTTGGATAACACCGATCGCAAACTCTGCCCGCCGGAAACGCCTGTAAAGATGGCTTCAATGTCTTTCTCATCGTTGAGCAGAGCAGTAATGCGAGTTCCGATTTGAGACATGACTTCATTATCGATCCCTGATGGACGCTGATCGACGACCAACAGAGTCACAAAGTACTTTCTCATTTCCCGCGCGATCGTACCAAAAATAGTTTGCCCCACAGTAGATGGATCGAGGAATCGATGGGCTTCTTCGATTGTGACTACCAATTGCTGCGGACGGTCTTTGATGTCTTTAGTTTGCAAAAAATACTCTGCTTTCCGCACGTAAGCTTGGTGAATTCGGCGGGCAATAATATTTGTCGCCAGCATATACGACAGCATGTTTGACTGAGAACCAAACTCAATCACCACATGCTTTCCACTTTCGATGGCCTCTAGAATCTGACTGACGTAATTATGAGGACAACTGCTGCGAATATATTTGAGGTCATCCAACCGATTCAGTTTGCGCTGTAATGCCATGATGGAAGACTTGCTGCCCATCTTAGTTTCACAAAATTCTTGAATTTCGCCGTTACTCATCGTCAGTAGGCGATTAATCCACGATTTACCAAATTCGTTTCGTAGAATAACAGCGTTTTCTAAACTCGCTTCCGAAAGATTCAGTTCGCCGCGCACTAGCATCAAATCTTCGACATCGATTTGGTCGTAGCTCACGTATAGTTCTTGAGCATCTCGAACGCCTCTGCGTTTGGTCGATTCCGGATCGAGGGTAAAAATTTGAACTTGTCCCGGAAACAATTGACGCAAGCCTTTGACTGTGCTGAACTGTTTGCCTTCGCGAGCTGCCTCCCAGCCGTATTCGGAGTGCATATCAAAAATGAGATTGACGGCGGCTTGTTTGCGAACAATGCCAGCGAGGAGCAAGCGTGTCAAAAAGGATTTTCCGGTTCCAGATTTACCAAAAACGCCGTTACTGCGTTCGACAAAGCGATCGAGGTCTAGACAAACCGGAACTTCCATATCAATCGGTTGCCCGATCGCAAAGTTGCGTCGGTGGGGGTCGTCTTCCCAGCCAAACACCGCGCGAAAGTCACGTTCACTGGCGTCAAACACCTGACTAAAGTGGCTTGGAATCGTCTTAACGGGAAGCAATTCTATGGCTTCACCAGTGTTGGACTCGAACGATGCTAACTTTGAGGTCTTCTTCTTTCCATTCGTCGCTGGCTTTACCTCTGTTCCCTCTTGAGGCGTGAACATCAGCATCGGCGAAAGTTCGATCGTGCCGTAAGTACCACTGCCTGCCAGTACTTCTTGTAGAAAGAAATTGTTCGGTTCGGGAGGATTTGCCAGAATGCGTTGACTTGCAGTGCCGAGCGATACGTCCGTCAACATGCAGAAGAAGCGCGATCGCACTCCCTGAACTACCAAAAACTTACCAACTCGCATTTCTTCGACGGACACATCAGGATGAAGCCGTACCTCCAAACCTTTGCTTAACGACCCTTGAATGACTGACCCTAATGGCTTATCCATAATCTAATGTGTAGTTTGGAATGCGTAATTATGAGGTGTTGTTTAGAAGGTACGTGTTGATCTTAAAACATGTTGGGTCAGATGTACTAAAAACGCCAATCTCAAATCGTTTCTGTTTTGCTTTCTACATTAAAAATTGTGCTATACGTGCCTTGTGAAAAATAAGCTGTCTGACAATGAATTCGTTCAACCCGTTCATAAACCTAACAACATTTTTAAGCCAGAGACTTCCCATCGAACAATCTTGGCTACTGTTTCTTCAGTTTGGTTTGGTTGGAGCGATATTTACGGTTCTTCTTCTACCCATTAAAACTCGACTAAATCTTAAGTCTCGAAAAGTTCAGATTGGTTTCGTGATCGCTGCATTCGCTCCAATTCTAAATTATTTGTGTTTCGTTATTACTTATCTTGCTTCTCCTACATTTGCTGATCCGGCTGAAGCGAATGTTGCATCTGTATCTTGGCTCTTTCAAACCGGACATCCGCTCTATCCTGCCCTTGATGCCGCAGAGCGTTATATCAATAATTACGGTTCATCTTTATATATTATTCAAGGGCTATTTCTTAACGTACTTCAACCCAGCTTCTTTAGTGTAAAACTTGCAGGTTGTTTAGCAGGAATATTGAGCTTATTTGTTAGCTTTCTACTGTTTAAACAACGCCTAAACTTTAGTTTGGCAATTTTAGGATGTGGATTGACTAGCTTATGGTTTCTCGCTCTAACCTCGGCAACAGGACTTGTAACATCCTCATTTTGGGTGAGACCTGATTCGCTGCTGCTGCTTTGCACAACGGTGGGACTATTTTTAGCGGCTTATGGAAACAAATGGGGCGCTCTTATAGGAAGCGCGATCGCACTCGGCATCAGCACTAATCTCAAAATTACAGCGCTGCTTCATTTCTTACCGATTTACGTGTTGCTACTCCAACGCTTCGGACTTGGTTATACCTTTGTTTCGTTCATCGGATCTGGAGCCGTGGCGCTTGCTCCCTTTATGCTCTGCTCAAATGTCTCACTCACTAATTATTTAATCTGGCTGCGTCAAGTCGGACACAAAGGGATCAACCCCGAACAGGTGACGAAGAACTTATTGTGGATGGGATATATCAGTGTACCAACTGCGATCGCGGCGTTGCAACTGCTCTGCACAAATGCACAATACTTCCAACAATGGCTCTGGCAGCACGGAGCATATTTGCTTGTTCTTATTCCTTGTATTGGAGTGACTGCGATCGCGGGTGCAACGCGTGGAGCATTGGAAAATAATATGCTTCCGTTTGTTCCACTATTCATTTATTTATTAAGCGATTTGATTGAGAAGAGTTCGCAGCCCCATGAGCGCAGCCATAAGCAATGGGTTAAATTTGTGACTTTCCTTAGTATCAGTGCTGCATTGGCATTTATAGTATCAATTTCTCTCACTGTATATTCAACTGAAGTGCCGTTATTGCGATTGGTGAATGGAACGAGTAATCCTTTGGAGCTTGGCAAAGCCAATCGCGTTGTGCAAGACCTTAAGCGGGTTATGCAAGTCTATGGAAAAAGTGAGGCTAATGATAATGGAATTGCGATGGGGTATGGATCAAGTTACCCTCTAGCGGCTTACCGACCTATGTTAGTGTTTGCAAACAATCCTTATTTGTTAGATTCTGCATCACTAATGGAAATGCAAGCATCAGGACTCAACAATACACCTGAGAATACGCTGAACGCTATTAGAACATGCCGAATTCAAAGCTGGTTAATTCCTAAAAATGAAAAACCCTTCGAGGTTTACAGCTACTATCCCCCGCTTCAAAAGCTATTTAGCGATCAATTTAAACAAGAATTCAGACAACAATATGAACGGCGAGAGCAAACCGAATTCTATGATGTTTGGGTTTGCAAAAATCAATCGTAGAAACGTTACTTGGAATGCTTCTACGATTGATAAAAATTGTTTGTCGTTATTGTTTAGTCAATATTGATTGACGTTGGAGCAGAGCCACTAGAACTCGAATAACCTGTATTAGCAAACGTCTTACGGAAGTCAGTGTAAAGCTTATCGCGCCATGTGAAGAATGGCTCAAACGTTCCCACATCAGCAATTCCAGGAACACCTTGATCTTTTAGCCCCTGGGGAATATCTAGATAAGGACCCTTCGGGAATTTGATGTACATCGTCAAACCCGCCACCGCAAAATCTGCCAATGTCGGCTCGTCGCCCACGAGATAAGGCTGTTCCTGCAAAATAAAACACAGCGCCGTTAGACTATGTTTCAGTTCGGCCTCAGCCTGTTTGACCGCATCGGGTCCCATTCCGACGCCAAGACCGAGAACACTAAAAAAGTCGCTTGGAATGGAGCCAACCACGGTCTTAAGAATATCCGGGGTGGAATTGGGAAGAACGGCAGTGCGGAAATTTTGATTTTTGCCAATCGCACCAATCAGGGCCTTACGAGCATTTAGCCCGATCGATTCGTCTGCCCACTGCTCCATCTGTAAACACAAGCCCCTTTGCTTAAGATCAGAGGGAATAAGGGGCTTCTCAGGATATTTCCGATCGAGGTATTCTGCGATCGCAGTTGAATCTGCAATGATTTCGCTACCATCTTTTAGCACCGGAACCTGACGCTGACCTGACATCTGAAATAACTCAATCTGCCCAATACCAGGAGTGACATTAATCTTTCGATATTCCAACCCTTTGTAATCCAGAATCAGCCGGATCTTTTCGACATAGTGCGATAGTTCAAACTGATATAACTCAATCATTATGAGCCTCCAAGTACAGATTGCAAGAGAGTAACTAGCTTTCAGCCTAAGTCTAGATTAACCAAATAACATCAAGCTAGAGTTAAATTTTAGAACCTGTTAAGCGCAATCCAACTGAAGAGAGAGAGCAATTGATTCCAAAGACAGAGAATCTTCCTACTTGTAGCTCTTACTCTTAAACAGTAACAAAAATTACATTTCACTTATTACATACCAAGAATTTTGGAGCGTCCGATGAATTCATTTAATCTGAAACAAGCTATTGCTCTGTTAGGAGCAGCAAGTGCTTCTGCATTATTAGGTCTGCCTGTTTTAGCACAGTCCTCAGGAAGCCCCACTCTCAGTCCTAATCAGTCTGTTCCTAACGAAGCCCCTTCTAATCGCACTCCCGCGAATGGAACGTCGGATCGGTGTGCAGGTTATGTCAATGGCGGGATTGGCGGACCTGTGAGCGGCTCCTCAACGACTGGAGATAATTCTTCTACACCGCAATCGACTCAAGCTAATAGCACTGGTGCGGCTGTTGGCGATGGTCCGAAAGGGACGACAGGACGCCAAGTAACGACGTCTATTGATGCTCAAACTTCTTCAAGTCAGCAGTCTAACAATACGTCGAATAACACGTCGAATTCTATGGCTTCCGGCTCGACGGATGGTTCAACAAGAGGCGAGTACAGACAGTTTTCGGGTGACAATCCCAGTGCGGCTGTTGCGTATCGGGCAAATGGTGTTGCTGGAACCTCAGGGCGCGAAATAAGCGCCAATATTGACGCCAACCTAAGGCGCGATCGCAACTCAGGTTCGATGAGTAACTCAATGAGAAGTACTTCAATGAGCAACTCAATGATGGGCAACTCAATGAGAAGTGCTTCGGCAGGCAACTCGATGCAAGGTGAGTATAGACAGTTCTCTGGAGATAATCCTAGTGCAGCTGTTGCGTATCGGGCGAACGGTCCTGCTGGAACCTCAGGGCGTGAAGCATCGCTGAACATTGATGCGAATCTGCGACGCAATCAGAACTCAGGTTCGATGAACACTTCGATGAACAACTCAATGAACAACAGTTCTATGATGAACAATAGTTCTACGATGAACAACAGTTCTATGTCTAATAATTCGACGACCTCTAATCAGGCTGCTGCACCGATCCCAACGGAATGCTTGCCCCGGTAGTACCTTAGAGAAATAAGACCCTGACAGCGAGCGGGGAGATGAATCGTTTTGGTTCATCTCCCCGCATTTAATGGGTAGCAGATAATTATTAGTAGCGGATTCGTGGATCAATGTAAGCGTTGATGATGTCGATCGCGATACTTGCGATCGCAACGATCGCTGCAAAGAAAACAACAATTCCTTGAACGGTTGGATAATCCCGTTGAGCAATGGCGCGGTAGAGCCGATTAGCAAGTCCGGGCCAAGAAAATGTCACTTCTGTAAGAATGGCGCCGCCCAACATTGCAGCAAGCGTTAATCCTAAAATCGTAATGACCGGAATCAATGCGTTCTTTAACGCATGATTGATCAATATTTTTGATTCAGGAATTCCTCTCGCTCTCGCCGCTTCAACATATTCTGCTTGCAGAGTCTGTCTCAAATTAACCCGAACAATTCGCTCAAAAATTCCACTAATCAGAACGCCTAATGTAATGGCTGGAAGCGCCAAATAGTACAGTGCAGTAAAAAATCCAGCAATGTTTCCACTCAGCAAGCTATCGATCGTATACAGTCCTGTCAGTCCTTCAGGTGCAGAAACGGTCACCGGAAACCTAGTCCCTAAAGGGAACCAACCCAACTGCACTGAGAAAACTAACTGTAGCAGCATTCCAAACCAAAACATCGGAATAGAATAGGTCACGATTCCGAATAGCCGTCCCCCTGCATCGAGCCGCGTATTAGGGCGCGAGGCAGAAATAGCGCCAACGGTAATTCCCACAATCAGCGCGATCGCCATACTGACGATCGCGAGTTCAACCGTCGCTGGAAAGAACTTGGTAATAATTTCCCAAACGCTCTGCCCTTGCGTTGTCAGCGATTTACCCAAGTCGAAACGCAGCAGCGATCCCATGTAGTCGAAATACTGAAATAGCAGTGATTTATTTAATCCCAACTGCTCGCGCAAGGCATCTTTTGCCGCTTGAGGGGCGCGAGGACCTAAGAGAGCGTCGATCGGGTCTCCAGGTGTCGCTCTGAGCAACAAGAACACCAGTGTGGTGATCAGCCACAGCATCAGCGGAGCCAGCATCAGGCGCGTCAAAATATAGTAACGGAGGGAGCTTGAACGAGACATAAGCGCACGAGAAGTTTTTTAGAAATCGGTTAGACGGCTGAAGAAGGGTACGGTTCCCCATCCTTTTAAGGTTGATCTAGATTGAAACCTACATCTTTTCATAAAATCTCAGCTTTTTTGATTTGGCTGTAAGTGATGCGATCGCGACCTCTGTGGGCATTACTGAAGGGTAGGAGACAAGATCCGCGTAGGCGTAAAGTCAGAGCAGTCCGATGGGCAATACTCCAGGTTAGTTTTGCTCATCTTACAGGACAAAACGGTCGGCACACCTCATAAACTGATGCTGAGATAGACATGAGTACAACGTCAGACAATCAGAGCAACTATCCGGCTGACGCAAGGGGCATGCAGTCGCTACCAAAGGAGGCTAAACCGCCTGAGCATGGGGCACAGAGCAATTCTGTCGAAACTGAATTGGAAAACAGTTCTATTTCGCAACGCTCTGACCTTGAACAAAAGGCTCAACCCTCGCAAGAAATTCTCTATCAATTCTTACTAGAGATTGTTAAAAAATGGCCTCCTGAAGAAGTTTTATTAGAGTTTAAGCGGCTCTTTTTCTGTCAGGTTGGCTCGACAAGTTCACACACAGTTCAGGCAGTATACGAGCTTGTTCTTAAGAACGACGAAACGGAGTTTAGAAATACGCTAAAGCGCTGTTGTTACATTCTAGTAAACAACTGGGATGCAGCACGCCATTACAAGTCAATTCAAGACTTGGTTCAACTTTTCACGGCTTCTACGCTTCAACAGCAAACGATTTCTCCAACCTTAAGACGGTTAAAGGCCTGGGTTACCAATTTTAGTCAAAGTAAAGATTACGAGGATTTAAAGTTATTTGCTTCAAGATATGATGAGCAGCAAAATACTCAGAAACGTTGGACAAATCGATATGTATCATATCTATTAGTTCCTCAATTTGTTGATCCACAGAATCCAGTTGAGCAACGAGAAGCAGCAAGAGCATTAGCAAAACGTCTAAAAGAGCGATTTAAGTTTGATTTAGCAATGTATATTGTTAAGTCTCAAACGGCAAGAAGTCCTGAAAAAGTTCCTAAAAATCCTACCGAATTAGGTGAAAATGCTCTGCTCTTAATAAAAACAATTGTTGCCAAGCGAGGACGATTTAGCTATGCTAATTTGGCAAATATTTTTCTTAAACAAACTCAGTACTTAAGCTATCAAGAGTTTAAAAAAAGCCTACAGAAGTACCTAATTTTTTCAACCGAAAAAAGCGCATTTGCAGAAGCATTACAAAGTAGATTGGCAGAGAAACTCAGTGCACTTTATTCAGACTATGATGAAGAATTAATTAATGACGCGTTAATTCTTAGAACGTGCAATCGAATTATTGAATACCTTACCACTGAAAATAAGCAAGACCCATCTTCACTCTTTATTCTTTTGCTTTCTCCAGGCAATCCGATGACCTTGGTGATTTTGCTTCTCAAGCTTATTCTAATTTGTAGAAATTCTCGAAATCACCTTGAAGCAAGGGTTGCGGAACTAATTCGATACTACGAAGACTATCCAGAAGAGGAGTGTCGATGGATTGTCAATTTTCTAGAGATCTTCAATGTGACGTTCACCATCTATGCAGAAAACGTTCATTACAATTTGGTTAAGATGGATGAGTCAGATCCATCAGTTCAGACAGATCTAGCGTTAGATGATTACCGAATTTTTGCACAAACGAAGTCAATTCCTGTTCTAGAAAGTTCTGTTCTAGAAAGTTCTGTTCTAGAAAGTAATAACGAGTGCGAATAAATCGTAAGTTCTTCTAAGGCAGTTATTATTGATGAACTTTATTATTATTGATGAACTTTAAGAGAAACCTAAAACAATCAGTAGCTCAAACGATTCTATTCTGAACTCAACGTAAGAATGCTAAAGTTGCCGTCTTTCGTCGATGATCACGAGTCCTGCTCCAAGGGTTTCGGCTAATGTATTAACTAAACGGTAAAGGGCAACTGTGCTTAGAACTTGGGCAGGTGGGAAATGTTGTCCTAAGATTGCGATCGCAGTTACTTCAAAAATTCCAACTCCTCCAGGCAAACCCGGAATGATGAACCCCATCAGCCACGCCCAGGTAAACGAGCCAACGAGAAGCGGAAACTGGTCTACTCTAGCAGGCGCGATCGCGAGGAACGTAGCGATAAATCCGAGCGATCGTAGGAGCAGAAATCCGACTTCTCCTAATAATGGCAATATAGGGTAGCGTCGAATCCGAGTTGGAGCAGAATTGAGCGAGGTTTTTTTAAGCTTTGCCACTTGTTGGAGCAAGACGTTTAGAACCCGTGGATGCACCACGCTCAGAGTTCCGATCAAAAGGACAACTTGCACAAGGGGCGCAAATCTATGAATATCGAGTTGCGAGAAACTAACCAGCCCCACAGTAGAAGCGGCAGCAACCATCAGCAGAGGCTCTAGCAAGACACTCAACGTCGCAACTTCTACCGCGATGCCCGTTTTCTTAGCCGCCGAAACTCGTCCATAGAAATGCCAGACATTTCCAGGCAAATATTTAGCAAGATTCGTTTTGAGATAAACCTGTACTCCCCACGCACCGCTCACAGGTTGCCTCAGTTCCTGCAAAATCCACGTCCAGACATAGCCAGTGAACATGTGAGCAAATAGTGTAATCCCGGTTGCGATCGCTAAACTCGCCCAGCCAGCTCTTTCAATCCGAATTTGAGCAACTTCTTGCCAATGATTGTGTAATGTTCTTGTTAAGAAATACAACACTGCGCCAATAATTAGCCAGCGTATTCCGGTCTTGAATCGAGGTTGACTGACCCAAGCGAGCCGCGATCGCAGATCTTTCATAGCGTCCCATCAGGTTTGCTCCGATCTAACCTTAAGTCACAAAGGCAACCTTTTACAGCAGGCTATGCCCTCCTCGGGACTCCGCAAACCGAACTTCTCTAAAGCTTGGAAAACCGGTTGCCGCCGTTTCGATGTCGTTAAACTCTGTCCGAAGTTAGAATCTCTCTACCCACCATCCTTCAGAGAATGGAACCTACGTTAGAGGCGTACCTTGTCTCTGGCTTTGTACTGTTGATACGCGAATGACAACTGACGCAAATCAGGTTTCGGCTTCTAGGCTGTTTGAGCCTACTAAGTTGGAGCCAAATTTTCCTTGAAAGGGGAATTTGACCCGTCACTGTCTATGTGGAAGTTTTAAGCCCAATTACTAAGGCTTAAATTAGCAGGAGTAGCGTATGCAAAGACTAGCAGAATTCTTGAAAAAACTAAGAGTAGGACAGTTCTTAGTAACTGTTTTCGCAGGATTTATCTTGCTATTAAACACGGCTTGTAGCAATGAAACTGCTCAGGGCGCACGTCCAAACAATCTGCCTGTTCAGATGGGGGGCAACAACAACCCTCACACCAAGAATGGGGACGGATATACAAATTACAAAATGTCTACTGATCCTAAAGTAAACGGTAAGCCTCAATCGAACTTGCTTTCCGATCGCGTGATTGCAAGTACCTCGATTAAGAGTAACTCTTCAGATTTACTTTATCCGGGAGATCGAACCTCTGAAGCTAGCAATCCAGATATTGGCTACAGAACCCCGAAAAACTTGTCAGATTTGCCAAACGACAAGCAACCTATGCTTGAGCGCAGCAATCCTGATGCAAAAATTTTAGAGCGAGTTAATGAAGCCTTCAAAGATGCCTCTACATTTTTGGAGAAGACGGCAGAGGAAGGTTCCGCTCGTCCTGAAGCAAAGGCAAATCCAGCAATCGGTCAGTAAACCGCTATCACTTGAAATTACACGGAGAATCTTATGAGCAAAATCATGTCTTTCATCAAATCCATTCGTCTGACACAAGTTCTAACCGCCTTTCTGATGGGCGCGGTGTTACTCTTCAACACAGCTTGTAGCGGTCCAGCACAGGCAAAAATGTCTAATTCGGTCAAAACACCTTCTGGCGATGGTGGCCCTAATCCTGCTGGGCAAAACCAGCCCTACGAAGGCGGCATGAACAACTTCACCGATGCAGCCCCTTCGGGAAAAGCGGTTGAGGGCACCGAGGGCCGGGTACAGCAGCTGATTGACAACGCTGATGCTATGAAGGCAAAGAGCCCGAAAGACTACGCGGAGAAGGTTTGGGACAATGGCCGTGGCCCAGAACGGGCGCAAGAGGTGGGAGACAAGCTGAAAGGACGCTTTCTTGATGATGGTAAGGATGAACTCAAAGCCACTGGCGATCGCGTTGTCGGAAGCGGTGAGCGTGCGGTTGAGAAAGCACAGGAATTGGGCGATCGCATCAGCAAGGGTGCTAGCGATGTGAAAGACAATGTAGTGGGCGCAGGAGACACGGTTTCTACTAGCTCAAGACGCACTGGCGAAGGCATTAAGGGCAAGGCAGCAGACTAATTAGTAGGCAGTCTACAGTCCAGTAGGTAGTAATCTACAGTTGACCATTCGTCTGATAGCAAGACATGCTAAGAGACTTGGCAAGGCGATTTCTGTTAGGCAACATGGATTAATGCACAGTCTGTAGAAGTGAATATCCAGGTAGTTAAGCCAGATGTGATATCTGGCTTTTTTCGTGAGCAATTTTAGCGCAGCAACCGACCGTTCGCTTTGGTTAATGATGCTGCACAAATTTTATGTATCTTTTGGGGTAATTGACACACCATTAAAATAGGATTATATTTACAATTAATCCGCCAATAAAGCTGATTTTTCATCCAAGGTTTATATCATCATGATGCAACATCCACAGCATTGAAAGGGTGCAGACGATGTGAGGAACGGTTAGAAAAACTGAATGCAAGCTCGATTTATATTGAGTCTATTTCAGAGCGCTCTTATGCTTGCTAACGATTAGTTCATCGTGAAACCTAACTAAATCTTCACGGAGGAACGAATGAAAGCTCCCAATTTCCTAAATTTGTTCAAGCGTTTTCGCTCAAAGCAACCTCAGAATTCTCTAGAATTTGCAACTCTATCCGTAGCAGTATCGCAATACCGCCTGCGGGACGATATCGGCACCGTGTCAAAGACGATTCACCCTCAGCAGCCGGGTCGCGTGGAGTACCGAGCTACCTGGTGGGATGCCGTCTGCCCCCATGACATCGTATTGCCCGCCGGAACCCAAGTGCGAGTCATCGAAACGATCAACATCACTTTGGTAGTTGAGCCAGTTTCGCTTAATGGTTTGACGAATGCTTCAGACGTAGCCTAATTGTTGTAGGAGAATCTTATGGAAAACCGCAGGTTCACTAGGGGTTCAAATCGAAGGTCTGATTCTACAGGTTGCTTCTGCTCGCAGTGGGTAAAGTCTCGGTGGGCAACGCCTTGCTCTAAGCCGCATCCGCGCGATCGCATTTCCATCCAACACTTGCTGCGCCGTCAGCCTAAGATGACTCGTCAGCAGATCGCACGCTCCTTCGGCGCCTCGTCTATCCTCTTCGTTCAGCTTGCCCAAACCAGCAAAGACGGAGAAGAGGTTCCCAACTCAGATTTTTGTAGTAGGATGATCGAGCCTTAAATCCCCTTTTGCCTGCACTAAGCTAGATTGCCAGCTTGGTGCAGGCTTCATTGTTCTATCGTACTGCTGGAAACAGGGTTCTATCTAAGTTCTAACCCACAAACAAGACTAAGCAAGAGATATAATAATTATGTAGATTCTGTGTAGTTCTGTCTACTAACAGATACAAATTTTGAACTTCAAAGTAGAGTTGTATGGAAGATCAAGGACAGGCATTACACCTAGCAGAATAATTGCTCAATAATGCTCGAATTGATTCTTGTCAGAGTTTGTGCCAAACGCCAGTCGTAGTCAGATCCCCCCTACTGCCCTGGTTTCATGCCTCAAATTCAATGAATCGGGAAATGCCTGGGAACGCATAGTCGAGACGAAAAAGGATAGTTATGGCGGATAACAAAAACGCTTCTGTGGCAAACCATAAAACTAAGCCGCATGTTGCATCCAAGGTCAGAAAGCGTCTAAATCTTGACCTCTCTGAAGAAGCATATACGTTACTTCAAGAACTGGCGGAAGCTGAGGATAAGAACATGGCGGAGGTGCTGCGAACTGGTCTAGCTCTTTACGGCATTGCCCACGAAGAGAAGCTAAAAGGTCGGAGCCTTGGGGTTGTGCAAGACGATCGCGTGATCAAAGAGATCGTCATTACTTAATTTTCAGTACTTACATTTTCAGTATGTTAGACACCTTGTTAGACAATTTCTCAATCTCGTTCAGGCTCATCTTTCTAACTTCAGCTTTCCAGATCCAACCTTTCTAAATCCACTTGTAATTTCAGGACGGTGATTAACTTCAGCGAACCTATCGAGATGGTTAGAGCAATCTAACCCACGGAGTTGATCCTGTGGAATGAGGAGTCACTTTCCTGAAATTACGGATAGGTTGAGGTGTTATGGCTTTGTCCACTGGAGAGTATCTTAATCGGCACAACATTGATGAGATGGCAATTCAAATTGCGCCAATGGCGTCAGCTGAGGCTGATCACCATGCCCATTTAGCCCAGTCCTCGGTTCAATCGACTGAGAACTACCTAAATCGGCGCGGAATTGGAAGAGCGGATTTTGTAGCCGATGAAGCGCGGAGTCGGCTCAGATATGCGTTGAACGATCGCGTGATCGCGCTCTGGTCGTTGATTGTAGCGATGGCGATTAGCGCAAAGCGCAACTCCGCAAGAACCGCGCCGTTTTGGCTGATGGCGTTAGTGTCGTTGCCCGCCTTTGGTATCCGAGAAGCCTATTCAGAACCGATGGAGAATGCGCTTCTGGTGGCGCTAGTGTCTGGTTGTGCAGGACTCTGTTACGTCATCACTCGTAACTTGCTTCCACCCAGCAAAGGAGACTAGCGCCATTTCAAACATACTCGCTACAGACCCACGGGCACGGCACTGCCATGTCCCGACGCGAACCTATCGCATCCACAGGAATAAAATAGGCTGGCAATCTAAAGATCATTTCAGCCTCATTCCTCGTCTTCATCCTCTGGCTCGTCTTCATCACAGGAATCGGTTGGGTCAATCACAATTAGGTCAATCACGATGTCGTTGTGATTGATTTCAATTTGGTGGGCCCATAACCGCTCAAACAACTCTGCGTATTGATTCAACTGAGTGATGCTTTGGTGAATTCTAAAAAGTAAGTTTCTCACGATGTCTGGCTGAAGGCTTTCCTCATTTAATGCCTCGATGCACTGTTGGTAATCTCTAATTTCGTTCACGGCGCGATCGTAATTTTCGTCAAAGTTCACAATTCGCGTCCTAATGGCGCGAATCAGATCTGGTTGTGTCTGGCTATCTAGTTTCTCGGCAGTACGCTCTAACCGCCTGAGCAGATACTTCGATCGTTCTAGTAAATCTTCAAGGCACGACAAGCGATCGTCGAGATCAATTCTTGCTTCTTCGATGGCAACACTGGCTTCGGCCAGTTGACGCAGGGCACCTTGAGCGAAGAGAGATTGCTCTTGCGATCGCGCATAGCCTCGATCATCGCCAATCTGAGCATTTGTCCAATCCGTTTCGCTCGTCCAGAGTGCCCCTAGCAAATTTGCTGATTCTAAATTCGCGTCCTTGAGTCGGGTTCCAGTTAAGTTCGCTGATCGCAGATTCGCCCCTGCTAAGGTAGCTCCACTGAAGTTGCTGTAAATCAGGTAGGCTCGATTTAAATTTGCGCTCGTTAAATTTGCCGATTCTAGGTTGGCATAGAGCAAGTTTGCTCCTCCTAAACGAGCATGGCTTAAATCAGCGCGATGAAGTTGTGCTCCGCTCAGAAAAGCACGGCTGAGATCCGCCTCTTGCAGATTTGCTTCGCTTAGATCAGCGTCATTCAAATTGGTTCGTCGCAGTAGCGCTTGACTCAAATCGGTATAGGTTAGATTCGCTCCTGCTAGTTTTGCTCCGCCAAAATGCACTTCTCTTAAGGTGGCGCGATACAAATTTGCCTCGCTTAAATTGGCACTGTTGAGTCTGGCTTTGGTGAGGTTGGCTCGGCTCAAGTTTACGGCGGTTAAATTTGCTCGACTAAGAGATGCATTGGGCAGATCAGCACCCCTAAGGTCAGCCCCTGCTAAATCAGCGCCCTCTAGTTTAGCTTGGCTCAAATTGGCTTTATGCAATCTGGCAAAGCTGAGATGTGCGCCGTGTAGTTCAGCTTGACTGAGGGTTGCAAAACTCAGATCCGAACTTCTGAGCTTGGCGCGACGTAACCCTGCGTTGCTCAAGTCTGCCCTTCTCAGGTTGGCGCGGCTAAGATACGCACCGTGTAAGGTTGCATTTTGCAAATTCGCATTTTCTAAACAGGCAGATTCTAAGTTCGCCCCCATTAGCAGCGTATTAAATAGATCTGCGTCATTCAGGTGCGATCGATTGAGATTTGCTTCGGTTAGACTCGCTCTTTGTAAAACTGCCTTCTTGAGACTCGCCTCTCTCAGAAAGGCGTTTGCCATCATCGCTAGGCTTAAATCTGCTTCCTCAAGCACAGCGTGGTTTAAACTTGTGAGCCGCATTGAAGCTTCACAAAGCGTCGCCTGACGAAGACTCGCGTGGTCGAGTTTGACATGATTGAGACTCGCTCTTTGAAGTGAGGCGCGATCGAGGACAGCGTAGTCCATCACCGCATGGTCGAGTTTGGCTTGGTCTAAGTTGGCGTCGCTCAAATCGGCGTGAGAAAGGCAAGAGCGTTGAAGAGAGGCTTCCTGGAGATTCGCTCGGAGCAATTTTGCATTGGTAAGAGTTGCTCCTTTGAGATTTGCCCGTTCTAAATTGGCATCGCTCAGATTTGCGTCCTGAAGATCAGTGCCGCTTAAGTCAGCATCAGTGAGATCGACTCCCTGTAAGTTTTGGCCTCGTAAGGTTTGTCTAGAGTAGTTGCCGCCCGGTTGGAAGTTGCACATGTTCTTCTACGTTGCCACACGGTTGAGTCGGAGAAAAGCGCCCTCACAGGATTTGGCAAAGTGGAGCGATCATCACTCATCATCGGATTATCTCTTATTGGGGTGAAGTAGCCGTATTTTGAAGTATCACTGCGATCGGCCAGTAAACCCACGGAAAGAATTCTTAAGAATCGGTTTTGTTGACGAAAAAAGTGCGTAGATTTAACAGGGCGTGCCACTCTGAAGTAGATTTGAGAGCGGCAAAGTTCTGCAAAATAACTTAGTAACCGTGTAACGATGAGCCTTATTTGCTTGATGTTCTAAACATTTACTGAGGCTGCTGACCATACCAGTTCTGCAACGCCAAGCGATGCACTTCTCGCCACGCTAACCCGTGCTGACGGGCGATCGCAGCACAGTCTTCATATTCCGGTTGAACATTGATGATTGCACCTTCTCTTGACGCCACTTTGATCTTCACTTGTCCATACTCAGTTTCCACAAGCTGAAACGCTCGATCCAGCATCGATCTCACCTGGGTAGAATGCCGAATTCCTAGAGTGCTTGTTTCTCGGAACAAAACTGTTTCGCACGCCCGAACCGTTTCTGGTGGACAAAGAACGGTCAGTAGAATTCCGGGACGGGACTTTTTCATACCGATCGCTTGTGTAAAGACATCGACGGCTCCTGCCTGGAAGAGGACATCGAACAAGTAACCGATCGCCTGAGGGTTGAGATCGTCGATTTGAGTTTCGAGAGCGGTGATCAGAGGAAGGGATGAGGGATGAGGGGGGTCTTCGACCCGCTTCGCGAGGAGGGATGAGGGGGAGAATCGAGCAATGGGCGTTTGGGTTTCTGAGGGAGAGGACTCTCCGATCCAGAGGCGGAGGATGTTTGGTAGGGGAAGATCGAGAGAGCCTGCACCGAGACCGACTTTCTGTAAGGTCATGTTGGGAGGTGCGCCGAATTGTGTGGCGAGCGTGGTTGCGATCGCGGCTCCGGTTGGAGTCACGAGTTCTCGCTCAATGCCGTTGCTGTAAACAGGCACTTGGCGCAGTTCCCACAGCTTCAGCACGGCTGGAACGGGAACGGGTAAACGCCCGTGAGCCGCGCGAATTGTGCCGCCTCCCGTGGGCAAGGCCGAACAGTAGAAGGTTTCAAGGTCGAGCCAATCCAACCCCAAACAGGTGCCGACTACATCCACGATCGCATCTACTGCTCCCACTTCATGAAAATGCACTTGCTTGGGTGCAATCCCATGCACGGCTCCTTCCGCTGCGGCGAGTTGGCGAAAAATCGCTAGACTCCACTTCTCCGCTCTCGTAGGTAACTGGGCTGCGCGAATCATCTGTTCAATGTCGGGCAAGTGTCGCTGCTTAGAATGAGAATGATGCGGGGCGTTTGATAGGTGAGCGCTCTGTGAGGCAGAATGGTGAGGGGAATCGTCACTCAAGTCCACATGTAGCTTGGTTGCCCGTTGTCCATTGCGCTGCACGCTTTCTGTCCACAGCTTGTATTCACCCGCAATGCCCAAAGGATCAAGGTGCTGAGTCAGGTAGTCTAATGGAACGCCAACATCAATTAATGCACCCAGGCACATATCGCCTGCAATTCCCGTCGGACACTCAAGGTAAGCGACTTTACTCATCGTTGTGACACCATTACAAGCTAGAAGAACTGGCACAGGCTAGAAAAACTGACACAGGCTAGAAAAATTGGAGCCCTTCCGGTTTCACCCTATATCCTATTTCAACAATCAGCTATGGCGACTACCTACAAGATTCATCCTGACACTCCACAAGCTCGTAGCGTTGATCAAATTGTCGATGCCTTGCGGAGTGGAGCGACCGTACTTTATCCGACCGATACGGTCTATGCGATCGGCTGCGATCTCAACTCAAAGTCTGGCGTGGAGCGGGTGCGAAAGCTCAAACAGATGTCTAATGACAAGCCCCTAACGTTCCTCTGTCCCTCACTTTCAGACATCGCTCAGTATGCCGTGGTGACTGATCAGGCCTATCGTATAATGCGGAGCTTGATTCCGGGTCCCTATACTTTTTTGCTGCCAGCAACGAAATTAGTTCCGAAGCTGGTCATGAATCCGAAGCGCAAGACGACTGGTATTCGCGTTCCCGATAGTGCTGTGTGTCAGGCCTTGCTATCGGCAATGGGAAATCCTTTGATTTCAACGTCTGCCCACGTTCCAGTAGACGATGAGACCATTCCAGTGAAAGTACGCGATCCAGAAAACCTGTCGTTAGCCGAATTATTTGACAGTATGAATCGCTTGGTAGACGTTATTGTAGATACCGGAGAAGAACCGTCCTATACAGTATCCACAATTCTTGATCTGACGGGCGACGAGCCAGCGATGGTGCGGAAAGGTCTAGGATGGCAAGCAGCTTCCGAGTGGGCAAGCGTTGCCTGAACACCTTGAGCTGCCACCTGAATAACTGTCCACTTAATGAAATGTAATTGAAGGTATTATTTATTACTTAGTTAGGCGATCGCTAGGTCTACATTCCTTACCCTAGCTAACGACAAAACGGTTTTAACCGTCTGCCCTCAGTTGAAACGATCTCCTTCGGTTGGGAACTTTTCCAACCACCTCAAAAACTGACATATGCCCAGCTAACCTTTCCCGAAGCTATACGGCAATGACATGTAGACACTCATGTGCACTACCAAGTCCAGGTCGAACCTATGAACGCGAAATCTATTAAAGATTCTAAGCGGCTAACCGTTACTCCCTTAGAAAATGATAATTGGGATCCTAGTCACGTTGGTGTAACGGCCCACTCTGTAGAACTCAATTCTACTGAGCGCTTGGTCAACCTGCTAGCAGCCGAACTGGAATCTGAACTGACCGTGGCGGGCAAGGCAGTGCATGCCGTTGCCGACCGGATTGCAACAGAAGTAGAGCGAATTTGTGCAAAGAGCGATCGCATTCAGCATTCGGGCGAGGTTGGATCGTGGCGGTTAACGCTAGCGCGGTATCGGCTGCAAAAGTGCGTTCACTACTATCGATTAGGGTCGCGTCAGGGTCGGGTTGAGCTTCACAGCAGTCTCAGTACGATGGTGTACCGGCCGATCGCGCCCGCTCACTTGCAACTGAGCTTTCAAGCGCGGTACAGCTTGATCGAAGACTTCCTCCAAGGCTTTTACACCGAATCGCTGCGAGCGTTTCGCCGGGAAAATCAGTTAGCCGAAACCTATCAGCCTCGGACTCGGCTAGAACTGGCAGAATATATGGCCTTCACTGAGCAATACGGCAAGCGTCGCATTACCCTGCCCACTCAGCACAGCCAACAGCTTGTGATTCTACGGGCGCAGCGCTTTGCTAGTCGTCAGCCTCAAGAAATTGCAGTCGATATTGAAACGGCAATGGAAACCGCCAAAGGTGACGAAGCTGATACCTATGGACGGTCTCCAGTGCTGCAAATGATTCGAGAGCAGATGGTCGCCGATAAAGATGATTCGTCGGAATCGGGATTGCGCGATCGCGTCATTGCCGAACTAATGCAATATCTCGGATCTCAAGGGCAGCAAGACTGTGTAGACTATCTCACGCTCAAGCTCAAAGATCTGTCTGTGCCGGAGATCGATGACATCCTAAATTTGACACCCCGGCAACGCGATTATCTGCAACAGCGTTTTAAATATCACGTTGAAAAGTTCACGACCTCTGGCAATTGGAAAGTCGTTCACGAATGGCTTGGAGCTGATTTAGACCAAAACTTTGGACTCTCCACTCAGCAGTGGGACCTCTTCTTAGGAACTCTTTCGGTCGATCAGCAACAGCTTCTGCAACTCAAGCAAGCCAAAGCCGATGATCAAGAGATCATGCAAACACTAAGGCTGACGGCAAAGCAACTTCAGAAACGCTGGTCAGCCCTGTTGGATATAGCGCGGCAGGTTCGGAACCAAGCTAAATAGCAACAATAGGGAAGGGATACTTTTGAGCCGCTTTAAGTGCTTAGAGCAAATTGTCCTAGCGATTTAAGCGATGTACCGCCGCATGTACGACGAACTGTCTTTTGACGGCAGAATCCTTTTGCACAAATGATATTCGTGTCACCAAGATTGCCTAACCCTTGACCTGGCAGGCAATTCTAAATTGAAGTAGACACTGTGCTGAAACAAAATCTTAATCTCAAACTAACGTTAGGGGCCGCAAGTACTGCGTTCCTGGGCATTAATCCAGTATTCGCTGAAGTTCTTTCTGTTAAAGCAACTGAAGTAGAAGATGTCGCCGTTACTGTTAACGATTGGAGCAATGCTAAGCGCAACACTTTAGAACTTAGAAAAGCGAATCGTAGCTTAAATTCTATTATTAATGCCCTACCCAATGAGTTCAGCATTGAGCAGAACTCAACACCAGTACTGCGAATCCGCAATCTTGAGCCAAAAACTGAGGCTAAATTACTGATTGAAACGGGGGTTAACGTATCTCAAGCGAAGTTAGCTCAGGTTTCAACTCCTTCAATCGTGACTCAAGCAATTTCTGATGAATCACTGCCTGAAGAAGAATCAGCACCTGAAGAAGAGGTTGTCGTTGAAGGAAAACGTCAAAAGCCAACGTCTAGCCCAGTGTATAGAATCCAGTCAGATGAGATTCGCAAGCAGGGAGCAGACAGCGCCGCAGAAATTTTACGCGGTCTACCAGGATTTGCGATCAATGATGTCGGCTATGGCGCAGATATTCATACTGGAACGTTCTACCGGGGCGCATCGATCAATCAGTCCGTGTTCTTGCTCAATGGCAGACCGATCGGGACGAACGTCAATACCTATCACGGTGCAACCGATCTAAACGGCATTCCTGCAGGTGCGATCGAGCAAGTCGAACTGTCGAGCGGAACCAGCGCCACGCTCTACGGTTCAGAAGCGGTAGGCGGTGTGGTCAACATTATCACCAAAAAAGGGAGCGGCACGCCGAAATTGAATGGACTTGCACAATTCGGCTCCTATGGCTTATCCAACTATCGAGGCAATTTTACAGGCTCGTCAGGCAAGGTAAACTACATTCTTAGCTACGAACGATTTCAGGCAGACAACGACTATCGAGTGCCTGTTGGGGCAGCCAATCGCGGGGCAGATGGACGGCTGTTTAACGGCGACACAAAGCTTGAGAATTACTATGGCAGCTTTGGCTTAGACCTCAACTCGCGTAACACGTTGAGCTTGGATGTTTCGGCAATTACCAGTCGAAGAGGACTGCTTTATTTTGGATTTCCGCTTCAGCGCGATCGCTTGAATCACGACAAGCTAAATGCTGGCTTAACCTGGCGATCTCAGCTAGGGAGCAGCAACGATTCAACCTTAACGACAACGTTATCGTTTAATCAAGACAAATTTAATACGTCAGGTCCTGCCCAAGGACGATTCTTTCGCACTGGAGACCTCGATTCTCGTGCCTTGAACGCCAGAGTTGAACATAATTGGCAAACCAGTAGAACCAACAATCTTCGGTGGGGGATTGATCTACAGAATGCGTTTCTCACAGGAGAACTGTCTAGTACTGTGCCTCAATTTTCGAGATTGAATGGTGAGATTGAGCGCGATCGCTTCCAAGCGTCTCTATTTGCGCTCAATACTTGGCAAATCACCAACAATTTACAGGCTGAAGTTGGACTGCGGCAAAACTTCACCAGTGATTTCGGAAGTTATCTTAACCCCAGTGTGGGCGCACGATGGGCGATTTCTCCGAATGTTGCGGTGCGTGGCAGTGTCGTATCGGTGCATCGCAATCCAGGGCTCGATCAACTTTACCTGTTTGACACCGTGCATAATTGGTTGCCCAATCCAGACTTAGACCCTGAAACGGGTGCATCTTGGTCAGCCGGAGTCGATGTTCAACTTTCCTCGCGGTTAACCGGGCAATTAACCTATTTTGGCAGTCGATTAAGCGATCGCTTAGGCATCCAATCGGGACGTTGGGCGAATATTGGACTCGTGAATACAAACGGATTGGAAGCGGCCGTACGCTGGCAAGTCTCGCCGCAGTGGTCAACGTTTGTGAACTACACCTACACCGATGCCAAGATTGGAAGTGGTGCTGAAAAAGGATTGCAGTTAAGCTCAATCCCTTACTCTGGTGCCCAGCTAGGCGTTGGCTATGCCTCGAATGGATGGGAAGTGAATTTATATGCCAGCTACTTTAGCGGGGCACGGCGAGCAATTTTTCTAAACCCAGGAGACGATAGTCGCGAGTTCTCTCCGGGCTGGATTAACTTAGATTTTGGAGTCCGGATTCCGATTACAAACCAGTTAGGATTCACGCTGCTGCTTGAGAACCTTGCCGATCGCACGTATGAAAAATCAAATCGAATCTATCAACCTGGACTGACTTACCGCCTTGGAGTACAGTCGAGTTTTTGAAGCTCCAGAAGTGGAGAAGCCAGAGTAAAGGAAAAGAGCAGGCGATAGTGCTCAAGTTGCGATCCCTCAGTTGGCGCTCAATGATATTAATTTAATGTCATTGAATTAATGTCAACGAAGAACAGGGCGATTTTAAGTGCGTCTGTCAACGCGCCTTAGAAATCATGCAAATCTGAATTGATACCCCTTCTGTGGGTACTCTAACCCTGACTAGCTTCCTTACTGGCATGACTTATGCAGAGCATTCCTACCGCCATTCCATTTGTCGATTTGACGCCGCAACACCAACCCATTCAAGCGCAGATCGATCGCGCTATTCGCACGGTCATGGAGCGAGGCGATTATGTTTTAGGACAAGCGGTTGTGGAATTTGAGCAGGCCTTCGCCGCCGCCTGCGGAGCCTCATTTGGAGTAGGAGTCGCTTGTGGAACGGATGCGATCGCGCTCGGTTTGCAAGCTTGCGGAATTGGCAATGGTGATGAAGTTATTCTACCGGCGAATACATTTGTTGCCACTTTAATTGGCGTTTTAAGAACAGGCGCAATTCCTATATTAGTCGATTGCGATCCGAAGACCGCATTGCTCGATTTAGTGGCGGCAGAAAACGTAATCACACCCAGAACTCGCGCAATCGTGCCTGTGCATCTCTACGGTCAAATGGTATCGCCGACCTTGTTACGAGATTTAGCAAATACGTACGGTTTGCTAATTTTTGAAGATGCAGCGCAGGCACATTTAGCTCAGCGAGAAGGATACAAAGCAGGTTCAGTCGGCATGGCCGCCGCCTTTAGT
Organism: Myxacorys sp.; assembly: GCF_059501405.1. Classification (NCBI taxonomy): domain Bacteria; kingdom Bacillati; phylum Cyanobacteriota; class Cyanophyceae; order Leptolyngbyales; family Leptolyngbyaceae; genus Myxacorys; species Myxacorys sp. The sequence goes on along the minus strand of NZ_JCACCM010000097.1, from coordinate 51,284 downwards.
TTTTATCCGAGTAAGAATTTGGGGGCGTTGGGTGATGGTGGCATGGTCGTCACTCAAGACGAGGCGATCGCCACAAAACTCCGGTCTCTGCGAAATTATGGCGCACCCCGCAAATATTTTCACACCGATTACGGCACAAACAGTCGATTGGATTCGATGCAAGCGGCTGTTCTGGGTGTCAAACTGCCGTACCTAAATGAGTGGAACCGCGATCGCCGCCAAATCGCCGAGCAATACAACGCACTTCTGAAACCGCTCCACTCCAAAGGATTGTTGCCGATTCAAAACCAGAGCGGCAAAGGTCATGTCTATCATCTCTATGTGCTTCGAGCGTTTCAGAATACACTGCTGGGTGAGACCCCCTGCCAGATTAATCGAGACGCGCTGCAAGCTCATCTAGACACCCAAGGAATTCAAACCGGAATTCACTATCCGTTGCCCTGCCATCTCCAGCCTGCCTTTAAGAACTTGGGCTACCGCGTCGGAGACTTCCCGATCGCAGAAGCCCTTTGTCAAGAAATTATTTCTTTACCCATGTATCCGGGTCTTACTGAGGAACATGTGATACAAGTGATGGGCGCGATTGAGGAAGCTCTCGCCACACCATCTGCAATCCAACTCTCGGCCTAACGCCATGCGAACTGCCCGGCTCTCTCTTATCGAACGCTATTGGAGTGATGTTGCTCTACTCGGCTTGCTAACGCTAATGTATGCTCCCCTACTGGTTCACTGGTATGACGGTTGGCTGCGAAAATCTATCAGCATTGAACACGAGTACTTTAGCCATGGGTTGATTGGGCTGCCGTTTGCTGCATACATCGCCTGGACACACCGCCGACGATGGCAACGGCTCGATTCGCCTCAAGACGTTCTACATCGAATGACAGCCCGCCCAAAGCAGCGCCAAGAATTTGCAGGGGCAACCCTGTCAGGCGCAGTATTTCTACTGATGGCTGGAGTTTTATATCTCAGTGGATTACCTGATCCGGTCAATATCTCATTTCCTGTGCTGCTTACTGGACTGTGCTTATGGCTCAAAGGCATACCCGGTCTGAAGCTGCAATCGTTTCCACTGCTACTCGTCTTTTTGGCAACACCAAACGAAATTCCTTATCTGATTACACCTTATACCCTGCCGCTACAAGCCTTCATTGCGGGAAGCGCAGGATTCGTTCTGGCTCAACTGGGAATGGATGTGACCGTGCAAAACATCTATCTATTAGTTGGAGGCAAGCTCGTAGAGGTAGCGCCTTATTGTGCTGGACTGAAGATGCTGTTTACCAGTTTATATGTGGCGTTGATGTTGTTGTATTGGACAGATAACTTGCGGGTGCGCCCCATTGTTATTTCTTTTTTGACCGCCACGATCGCAATTAGCATTCTCGCAAATATCGTCCGAAATACCCTGCTAGCGTACTTTCATGGCACGAGCCAAGCCGCTGCTTTTCATTGGTTACACGATGGCTGGGGCGGCGATGGCTACTCGGCGATCATGCTGGGTTTACTAGTGGTGGTGATTCGTCACCTCGAAGCGTTCTTCGCGCCAGCCGTAACTCAAGACTTGCCTTAAATTTTGCCCCTATCTGAGTTTGCCTCATGCACCTGTCTTTGCCCAAGCTCAAGCAGCTTTCCCTCACCAAGTTAAGTCTTCTCCTGTTGCTGGTTGTCCTCGTCTGCTGGGGGGCAATTCCAGGCTACTTATCGGGCGGCAACTGGCGTTGGACATCGCCGCCAAGAGTCACAGTTCTCAAGCAACTCAAGCAGCTTAGACAAGATGGGCTGACGTTGACGGAGTGGCAAACTGATGATCAGCGCGTTGCAATTATTGGGGAGCATCGCTGGCTGCAACAAACGATTAGCGAGAAGCGCAACCCAGACAGAGCGATTGATAGCTCTCAAACAAACAGTTCTCCAACAAATAGCTCTCCAACAAAAGCAACCATATTTCTGTTTCCGCAGAATGGGCCGTTAGATCAGCCTGCCGTAGAATGGACTGATCTCGATGGCGTCCAAGGCTGGAAAACTGATTCTACCCGAACCGCAGAATTTATCACCTCCAAATCGCCTGCTCAAGTCACCGCCCGCTTTTTTCGAGCGTGGACTGACAGACAAACCTATGCAGTGCTGCAATGGTATGCCTGGTCAGGGGGAGGGCATCCCATGCCGAGCCATTGGTTTGTGGCGGATCGTATGGCGCAATGGAGCGATCGTCGCGTGCCTTGGGTGGCGGTGAGCCTGTTAATGCCCATCGAACCCTTAGACGACATTGAGAAATCTTGGTCGAAACTGGAGTCATTAGCTCAGACTGTGCAAATTACCTTGATGGAAGGTGCTTTAAAAGAGAACGCTGGGTGAGCGAATTTGTGATCCACCCGTAGAATGAAGGGCAGACTTCATCAAAAACAACACAAATTTTGATACTGAGATCCCTGAAACCAATGGGGTCAGTGTGAATAATCTTGCTTAAATGGGTATTTACTGAGTATCGGTGAGATCCATCGTGATATTAGCCCGCCCGTCTTCTCGTTATGTCTTTAGCTTCTCGACTGACTGCTTTCTGTTTAATCGGTACTCATTCTGTCGCAGCGACGTTGCCACTTGGGATGCTGGCTTGGCTTACCAACTCAGCATGGGCTGATTCTGCATCCAGTCAAACTTTAATGAGTCAGACTCCGATGCCTCCTGTGCTCAACCCGGCGGATCCAATTGTGCCAGAGCGCAACACCGACCCAACCGTGCTTCCTCAGCGTCCGACGTCTTTAGATCTCGTTGAGCAAGCCCGGCAACGACTCCGGGAGCGGGGTGAACTTCCAGCGCCGATGCCAACTCCAAGCACACCAAGCCGTGTAGTTGTGCCGCCTACACCGTCTGTACCTGTACCGCCTGTCCCTGTTGTACCTGCACCGACTGTACCTGTACCGACCATGCCTGCTGTCGTTACGCCTGTTCCACCCACCAATGCGCTCCCGACTCAAGCCTTTGAGCCATACCGCTTGGGCGGAGGTGACACCATTTCAGTCGTGGTTCAACGATTCTCCGATTTGAATTTCCAAGCCACGATCGATCAGGAAGGAAATATCACCGCTCCGCTGCTCGGGCGTCTGTCGCTGCAGGGATTGACGATCGAACAAGCCCAGGAGAGAGTCCGGCAAGGACTCGATCGCTATGTGATCGATCCGATCGTGTATCTGGCGCTGAGTAATCCTCGCCCGGTCTTAGTCACCCTGACTGGCGAAGTCACTCGTCCGGGGCTATACCCGCTTCAACTGCCGCGCATCAGTTCGGCATTGTTGCTTGCAGGAGGTGCAACCTCAACCGCCGACTTGCGAGCCGTTCGAGTCAAACGCAGTTTGCAGGATGGTTCGACCCTGGAAGAAAAACTTGATTTGATCACCCCCTTGAAAGATGGGTCTGCGTTGCCCGATTTGCGGCTGCAAGATGGGGATGTTGTCGTGATTCCAAAGATTGAGCAGAGTGCGGCTCAGGAGTACGATCGCGACTTGGTCGCTCGCTCGACCTTAGTAAAACCTCAAATTACAGTCAGGGTTCTGAGTTATGCCAGTAGCGGTTTAGGAAATGTGACGCTTCCCAATGGCAGCACGTTTCTAGACGCGCTATCTGCGGCGCGCCCCAACCCCGATCGCATCGATTTTCGCAGAGTTGCCCTGATCCGCTTTGATCCGGTGAAGAAAAAGGCTGTGTCTCGTGACATTAATGCAAAAAATGTTCTTATGGGCGACCTGACGCAGAATGTTGTCTTAGAAGATAATGATGTGATTGTGATTGGTCGCAACTTGGTCGGCAAGATCACATACGCGCTCAATACCTTCACTCAACCCTTTCGAGACGTGCTGGGATTCCTGCTGTTCTTCCGGGAATTGCGAAGCGGTGCGGCGAATCTGTTTGGTCCGAATAACAGTGATAACGATAACGATTGATAGTCTTCTCTAACTCGACGGGCTTCTACCTATGTCTCCTCCCATCATCAAGCGCTACTTTCTCGCTGTTAACCGTTATAAATGGGTCATTCCTGCCGGGGTTGCAGTGGGACTGGGGGCAGCCGGGGTAATCGCCATTCAGCCTGAAGCGCCGCCTAGCTATCTTGCCGAAGCCTCGCTTGTCTCCAATGCGCCGCCGATCGCGTTTTCGACCATTGGTACAGAAGTGCGGCAACCTGTCGAGACGTTTACAGCAGAAACGCTGTTGCCGAGAGAGTTGATCGAAGCGATCGCAAAAGAGGTCGGACTTCAGCCCAAAGAACTGAACAGCAATATTGCGGTCAAAATTGGCGCAGGCGGTGACAAAGCAAAGGACGGCGGTGGGAAGGCACAGATCGATGTGACGTACAAAGACAGAGATCAGCAACGCGCCGTTAGCGTCATTGGGCAAGTGACGCAGCGAATTGTCGAGCAGAGTCGGTCGAATAATTCGGCGCGATTGCGATCGGTGATTGACTCGATCCAGCAACGGTTGCCAACGGTGAAAAGCGAGCTGACGACAACTGAGAACGCTTTGGAGAATTTTGATCGATCGCAAGGACCTCAAATTCTGGCCGCGCAGGATGGCAGCATCATCAAATCCATCACAGGGAGCCAGCAGCAGGCGAGAGATTTGCAACTCCAGTTAGACGGCGTGAATACGCAGATTCGCAGCTTACAGACCAAACTGGGACTCGACCCCAACCAAGCGTACGTCTCGTCTGCCTTAAGTGCCGACCCGATCATTGCGGCTCTGCGTGCCCAAATTCAGCAAGTTGAGTCGCAAATGGCGGTTTTAGGCAAGGATTTGCGCTCTGAGCATCCTCAAATGGTGACGCTGCGAAAACAGCAAGAAGCGTTTAACGAAGAACTGAGGAGACGAGCTGCTGAAGTGATAGGGGGTAACGGTTCTGCCGCGCCACTGATCGGCAATGTGCGTCAAGATAGTAGCCTTGATCCAGCTAGACAGCAGTTAGCTAACACGCTAGTTAACCTCAAAACTCAACAAGAAACGCTTCAGCAACAGCTAATTTCAACGGCGCGATCGCAGCAAGAGCTTCGACAGGAATTCTCTAGCATTCCTAACAAGCAGATGGAGCGGGTTCGCCTTGAAGATCAGGTGAGGCTCAAAAAGAGCTTGTATGATCAGATGCAGCAAAAGCTTGTCGATGCCAGAGCGGCAGAGGCCGAGACCGTCAGTAGCTTGAGCTTAGCGAAAAATCCATCCGTAGCTCCTGCCAGTCTCAAGGCTCCAAAAAGTATCCCCATCACGCTGGGCATCGGCGGTGTTGTCGGGTTGGTTGTTGGGGCGGGTCTTGTCTTCTTACTCGATACTCTAGAAGGCACGTTCTACACGGAAGAAGACTTGCGCGAGGCCATTCGACAGCAAGATGTGCCCATTTTGGGCGTTCTGCCCCGCGTGAAATCATTTATTCCCGGCAGTTCCCCAGTCTTGGCTCAGCCCAATTCGCCGTACTTTGAATACTATGAGCGGTTTCGGAGTAATCTGCGGTTGAGCGATGTGAAAGCGCCGCGAGTCGTGATGGTTATCAGTACGGTCGATGGAGAAGGGAAGACCGTCACGGCGTATAATCTGGCGATCGCATCTGCTCGCGCGGGTAAACGCACCTTACTGGTTGAAGCCGACCTGCGATCGGGGTCAGCATCTCACTACGTCCATCTATCGCCTGATCCCGATAGTCAAGTTGAGCCGCTTCGATTCTTAGGACAAATTAGCAACTGTATTCGTCTTGCGCCCGATGTGGAGAACCTTTATGTTGTGCCGAGTCCAGGTCCGCAGCAGCAATCTGCGTCGATTGTAGAATCGAGCGAAATGCGACGATTACTTGAAGACGCACGGGGACGCTTCGACCTGGTGATTCTCGATTCTCCAGCGCTCAGTAAGTGCAATGACGCGCTCCTGCTCGAACCCTTGACAGACGGCATGATTCTCGTGACCCGTCCGGGCGTGACGCAGCAAAGCTTGCTCGAAACGGCAATCGATCAACTGAATGAATCGGATAATTTACGGCTGCTTGGAGCTGTCACAAATGGAGCCGACATTCAGTTGCCGCGATCGGTCGAGGATGCGATGCTGGCTGAAGCACAGGAAATGCTTTCAACCGAGGGTGTTGCTTCAAGTCACCAAGGCGTTCCAACACCCCATTTAAACTAAAGCACCATCAACTGCTAGTAATTTATTCTAAAATTAGCTTCCCTCTTAAGATAGAGCCTTGCTACCCTTCGATTGGCGTAGTCTACTGAGGTCTGATTGGAAGCTGATCGGCGGAATCGAGTTTCTATTTTTGAAAAAGAGGATATTCTGTCGTCTCCCATCCATCCCAGTTCTCGCTACTGCTTGTATGGTTAATTTGCCTTTCCGCGATCGCGTGATGTCTCTTAACCCAAACCGCAGCCTCAAAGCTCGCTTGGGAGTAGCAACGGGTGGCATTGTGATTTTGCTGTGTTTGCTGCTAAGTTGGAGCGTGGGCAACACAACTCAAGAGCGGCTCCAAGCCACACAGGGAGAAGCTTTGGCAGAACTCGCCTCTCAGATGGCAGACAAGCTTGATCGGGGCATGTTTGAGCGGTATCGCGAAATTCAAATTCTCGCTGCCTTGCCGTCGATTCGGAACCCTAACGCTCTAGTTGCAGAACAGCGATCGCTGCTGAATCAGACCCAGCAGACCTATCCAGACTATGCTTGGATCGGCATCACAAACAAGCGAGGAATCGTTACTGCCAGTACGCAGGGCATTTTAGAGGGGGTTGATGCATCGTCTAAAGACTGGTTTCGCAAAGCACAAGTCCGTCCGTTTGTGGGAGATGTGCATCGCGCCAAGTTGCTAGAGCCAATCTTACAGCGTCCGAATCAAGAACCACTTCGATTTTTAGATTTAGCGGCTCCTCTTAAGGATGAACAAGGGAACTTGCAAGGGGTCATTGCCGCCCACCTCAACTGGGAGTGGGCAGAAGAGATTCAGAAGTCCCTGCTCGAACCTATAGGACACAAGCGACAAGTTGAAATCTTGATTCTCGATCCTCAAGGTACTGTGCTGCTAGGAGATCCTTCTCAACAAGGGAAGAGACTAACGTTGCCCAGTGTACAAACGGCACAGCACAATCAGAATTATGCGATCGAAGCGTGGCCAGATGGAGAATTTATTACCGGAGTGGCAGAAAGCCGAGGCTATCGCAGCTATCCGGGCTTAGGTTGGCGCGTGCTAGTGCGTCAAGATGCAGATGTTGCGCTTGCCCCCGCGCGATCGCTACAACGCCAAATTCTTGGCTTAGGAAGTTTATTTGGGATTGGATTTGCGCTTTTAAGCTGGCTTAGCGCCAGCCAAATTGTGAATCCTTTGCTCAAGATTACCGCGATCGCCGATCAGCGTCGGCAAGGATCGCATGTCGAAATTCCCATCGTCAAAGGTCAGGATGAATTAGCTAAACTATCCCAGTCGTTGCGCTACCTTGTGACCAGTTTAGAAGAGCAGCAAGCGGCGCTGAGTGAGAGCGAAATGCGCTTTCGCCAAATGGCAGAGACAATTCACAGCGTCTTTTGGCTGTTTGATCCGCACGCTCACCAGTTGCTTTACGTGAGTCCTGCCTACGAAAAGGTTTGGGGGCGCTCTAGGGCGAGTGTACTGAGCGACTTTAGCTCCTGGATTGAGACCATTTATCCCGATGATCGCGATCGCGTCAAGACGGCTCCCACAAGATGCCTCGCTAGGGGCAGTATGGATGAAGAATACCGCGTGATTCGTCCTGACGGATCGATTCGATGGGTGCGCGATCGCGGCTTTGTGGTGCGCGGTGAAAACGGACAACCCGATCGACTAGCAGGAGTTGCGGAAGACATTACCGTTGCAAAGCAGCGTGAAGTAGAACGCAAACTGGCAGAACAAGAACGCGAACAGTTATTAGAGCGAGAACAATCGGCACGAGCCGACGCAGAAACTGCCAACCGCATCAAAGATGAATTCTTGGCAATTCTATCGCACGAACTCCGCACACCGCTCAATCCAATTCTAGGCTGGTCAAAACTGTTGCAAAGCGGTAGGCTCAACTTGGACAAAACTCAAGAAGCCCTCAAGACGATCGAGCGCAACGCCACGCTTCAAGTGCAGCTCATCGACGATTTGCTTGACGTGTCCCGAATTCTTAGAGGCAAGTTAAGCCTGGACATCAAGGCGGTTGATCTTCGCACCGTCATTACAGCCGCGATCGACACCAGCAAACTAGCAGCAGAAGCCAAAGCGATCGCTGTTGAAACCAACCTGCCAACAGAGACAATAACGGTAATGGGCGATTCGAGCCGATTGCAGCAAATTGTCTGGAATTTGTTGTCCAACGCGGTGAAGTTTACGCCGAGCGGTGGGCAGGTAACAATTGATTTAGACAAAGTAGGAACTCACGCCCAGATTCAAGTAACCGACACGGGTAAAGGCATCAGTGCTGATTTTTTGCCCTATGTGTTTGAGCGATTCCAGCAAGAAGATGGCACTACGACTCGAAAATTTGGTGGACTGGGATTGGGACTGGCAATCGCGCGTCAACTCGTTGAACTCCACGGCGGCGCGATCGCGGTCAGTAGTCCGGGCGAAGATCAGGGCGCAACCTTTACCGTCAAGATTCCACTAGGGGTCAATGCCATTCCCGCTGATGTCTCGAAAGAAACGGTTTCCGCGAATTTGACAGGCACTCGCGTTCTCGTCGTGGATGATGATTCCGACTCTCGTGAATTGGTGCAATTTGCCTTGATGCAAGAAGGCGCAACGGTAATCGCCGTTACATCAGGAGCCGCCGCAATTCGCACCTTTCACTCAGAAGAACCCGCAACTGGTTCTCAGCCTGTTCCCGATATCCTTCTAAGTGACATCGGTATGCCAGACATGGACGGGTATACCCTGATTCGTCAGATTCGCAGCCTGCCCCCCAATCATGGCGGAACCATTCCGGCGATCGCCCTCACCGCCTATGCTGGGGAACTCGATCAGCAACGCGCGATCGCGGCGGGCTTTCAGCGCCATATCGCAAAGCCAATCGATCCCGATACACTGATAGAAGCGATCGCGCTTTTAATGAAGCCAATAGGCTCAGTTAGTAACAGGATCAGTTAATAATTGGCTGGCTTATCCAACTGACTCGACCCAAAACCGCCCTGAAACAGCAGGTTTGCTTTGAGCTATGACACGACAAGATACAACAGCAGAGCAAGATTTACCCAGTAATCAACCTCCTCTGAGTGTAGAGGAGCCGCTCAACGCTGAGTATTACAAACGCCAACTCGAAGCGGTTTGTAACAATGCTACCCTTGCTCTCTTTATCATGGATGAGCAGCAGCAGTGCATTTACATGAATGCGGCGGCAGAGCAACTGACGGGGTTTCGGCTGGCTGAAGTAAAGGGGCAGGCGCTCCACAATGTCATTCATCATACTCATCCAGATGGGCGTCCCTATGCGTTAGAAGACTGTCCAATTGATCAAGCATTTCCGCAGAACAATCAGGAGCAAGGAGAAGAAGTTTTCGTTCACAAAGATGGAAGCTTTTATCCGGTTGCTTACACAGCTAGTCCGATTCGAGAAGGCAATGGTGTTGTTGGCACCATTATTGAAGTTCGCGACATCACTCAAGACAAGTTAAATGAGCAGGCGCGAGCAGAGCTTGATCGGGCGAAGACCACTTTTTTCAGCAACATTAGCCATGAGCTTCGCACGCCTCTAACCTTGGTGCTGGGTGAAGCAGAGGAAGCGTTAGCAGATGCTGAGGAACCGCTTTCTCCCCGGCAGCGCGATCGCCTTGAAGTGATGCAGCGCAATGGTCAACGGTTGCTCAAGCTTGTCAATACGCTGCTTGATGTCTCTCGCCTCGAATCAGGACGCACGCAAGCGACCTATGAACCAACGGATCTGGCGATGTATACAACTGAGCTTGCCAGTGTATTTCGCTCTACGATCGAGCGTGCCGGATTGCAGCTTGTAGTCGATTGCCCTCCCTTACCTGAAGCGATTTACGTCGATCGCGAGATGTGGGAGAAAATCATCTTCAATCTATTGTCTAATGCGTTTAAGTTTACGTTTCATGGCTGGATTACTGTTCGATTGAGATGGCTAGACGATCGGGTTGAACTAGCTGTTGCCGATACGGGTATTGGCATTCCTAGCGAAGAATTACCGCATCTATTTGAGCGCTTTCACCGTGTTAGAGGTGCAGAAGGACGCAGTTTTGAAGGCTCTGGGATTGGCTTATCGCTGGTGCAAGAACTCGTGCAACTCCATGCTGGCACAATCGACGTGACTAGCGTTCTCGGTCAAGGCAGTTGCTTTACCGTTTCGATTCCGACTGGAACGACGCATGTACCGATTCATCAACGAGAAATCGGTCATAACGTCGCGATTAGCGCAGAGCGCAACACAGACGGAACTGTGAGAACGAGTCCCTTCTTGGCAGAAGCGCTAAGCTGGCTGCTGACTGACCATGAAGCCGAGGAGATCCAGGAGGTCAAGGCGGCTGAGCCTGGGGCTCGGATTCTGCTCGCAGATGACAATGCTGATATGCGCGAGTATATCAAGCGGCTATTGGGCCGGAAGTATGACGTTCAAACCGTGGCAGATGGCACTTCAGCGCTCAATGCGGTGCGATCGCTAGGAGAATCGCATCTTCCTGATCTCGTCCTAACCGATGTGATGATGCCCGGACTCGACGGGTTTGAACTCCTGCGATCGCTCAGATCTGATCCGAAAACGCAAAATATTCCGATCATCTTGCTCTCAGCACGAGCCGGAGAAGAATCGCGCCTCGAAGGACTTGCAGCGGGAGCCGATGATTATCTGATCAAGCCCTTTTCAGGCAGAGAACTGGTTGCCCGGGTAGAATCGAGTCTCAAACTTGCTCAACAACGGCAACGCTCTCGCTCGCGAGAGCACGCCCTGCGAACGGAAGCCAAAACCGCAGAAGCAAATCTGCAAGAGGTGTTGTCTACGCTACGCGACGGTTTTTTTGTGTTGGATCATAACTGGCGCTATCTTTACGTTAATGATCGTCAACTCGAAATTATTGGAATGCAGCGCGAAGCGGTCATTGGCAAAAACATTTGGGATTTCTTTCCCGATTTCGTTGGCACTGAGTTCTACGATCACCTGCATCACGTGATGCGCGAACAAACGCCCGTACAGTTCGAGTATCACTACATGGCTTGGAATCGCTGGTTTGAAAATCGTGTCTATCCAACGCCAAATGGAATTTCAATTTTATGTGCTGAGATTAGCGATCGCAAGCAAGCCGAAGCGGCATTGCGCGAGAGCGAAGAGCGTTACCGAATTTTAGCTGAATCGATTCCGCAACTTGTTTGGATCACAAATGTTGAAGGACAGAATGAGTATGTAAATCAGCAATTTTGCAACTATACAGGGCTGAATATGGAACAAATGCTGGGCTTAGATTGGCTCGACATTATTCATCCCGATGATGCAGAACGAACTCGTGAGCGGTGGCTAAAATCAGTCAACGAAGGCGCATTCTACGAAATTGAGTATCGGTTTCGACGAGCAGACGGTGTCTACCGTTGGTTTTTAGGGCAAGGAACTCCTTTAAAGAATGAACAGGGTCAAATCACGCGATGGTTTGGAACCTGTACTGACATTGAGCAACAAAAGCAGGTGGAACAAGAGCGATCGCTGGTGCTGCAACAGGAACAAGCCGCCCGCGAAGCTGCTGAGCAAGCCAATCGAATTAAAGATGAATTCCTCGCTGTGGTGTCTCACGAACTCCGGACGCCGATGAATCCGATTCTCGGTTGGTCGCGATTGCTGCAACAGGGCAAACTGAAAGGCGAACGAGCGATGGACGCGATCGCCACGATCGAACGCAACGCCAAACTTCAGGTGCAGCTGATTGATGATCTGCTCGACATTTCTCGAATTTTACGCGGCAAAATGAGCCTTGAGATCGCGCCTGTTGATCTAGGTATGGTCATTTCTAGCGCGATCGAAACGGTTCGATTAGCTGCTGAAGCGAAGTCTTTACTGATTCAAACAACGGGTGCTAAGCAGGGCGTGATGGTGAATGGAGATGCAGGACGCTTACAGCAAGTCGTGTGGAACCTCCTTTCCAATGCCGTCAAATTCACGCCCCAAGGCGGGCAGATTACCATTGACCTTTCTTCTGGCAAATCTCACGCTCAAATTCAAGTAACCGACACCGGAAAAGGGATCAGTCACCAGTTTTTGCCCCACGTGTTTGAGCATTTTCGCCAAGAAGATGGGGCAACGACTCGCAAGTTTGGCGGTTTAGGGTTGGGACTTGCGATCGTCCGACAAATTACTGAACTGCACGGTGGCGTGGTAGGAGTAGACAGCCTCGGTGAAGGACAGGGAGCCACCTTTACCGTCAAAGTTCCGCTGGCTACACATCAAGTTGAAGTGGCTCCCGCATCTGCATCTGAACCGAGCGCTAACTTAAGGGACGTTCAAATTTTAGTGGTAGAAGATGAAGCGGATTCGCGAGACATCCTCACGTTTATGTTGGAGCAAGAGCAAGCGATCGTCACGGCTGTATCTTCTGCCGCCGAAGCGCTCTACACGATTGAGCAATCAACTCCCGATCTCATTATTAGCGATATTGGAATGCCGGAGATGAATGGCTACCGACTGATGCAACTGCTGCGAGCAATGCCACGAGGAAAGACCATTCCCGCGATCGCACTAACAGCGTATGCAGCAGAGTACGACCAGCAGCAAGCCCTCAAGGCAGGCTTTCAGCAACACCTTGCCAAACCCATTGATCCCAATCAATTAGTGCAGGCCATTTTTCAAGAGCTTGGCAAATCTCACTCCTAGCGAAAAAGGGCTCTTAGCGAAAAAGGGTTTGCCCAAATGGTGAAGCAAGGATATCGCTCTGGAGTGTTCCTAACGTTACAAGTTCGTAAACTCGTGAACCGTGATAGCCAAGCAACATCAGCAACAGAAAAACTTGAATTTTAGATTGAGCTAGAAGCTTTACATAAAACATCTGAACCGGCTGATTTAGAATTAGTTCTAACAACAGATGAATTGTTGCAATTAGAAATGCTATAAATAACACTGGTGAAAATAAATGATAAGCGGTAGCTTGATTAAAATGTCCGTGCCCGATCGCGATAAATCCTCTGGTTAATCCCCAAGCGGGGCAAGGAATGCCAACCCAGTATTTTAGTGGACAGCTTAGAAATGAAATTCCCGGTTGCAATGTAAAACTACCAATAATTGGGGTGAGTGCGATCGCGCAATAGAAATATCGTTTCATCCGAGCCTGTTGAGATAACGGCATACTGCTAATTCGCCGATCATTCACCATTAAAACGTGAACACAGAAACCACCTATGGGATCTCCGATTTCTTCAAGGAAGCGGAGATTTTGCATAACGGGGAAATTCATCCTGAATCAAATTCCGCAGAAATGCAATCCATACCTTTCTGCGGAATTGTGTGATCACGTAGGATGCACAAACTTAGCGGCTTTAACTCAGTGAGATTCCTTTCGTGAGCCAGACGATCGCAGTAAATCTGGCGCAAAACAAACCAAATAAATGATGCCGGCTCCAATCTGCTGAATCACTAATAGCTCAACGGTTTTGAACAGGAAATTTGCGTCAGATGCAGAATAAGTTGCCAACGAGCCGCCTGCAAACAGGGCAAGCAGCAACGAGAAGATGACTTTTCTAGATTTAAGTTTCATCACGGCATTAGGCAAACGCAGCATAGCCAAACACGAAAAATGCACCAATTCCAGTCAAGCAGAGCAATAGCAGCCAAGGAGATTTGTCTAGCTTTTGAAACACCTTGACCCATGCCACGATCGACATCACAGCAGACACGATTCCTACGCAGGGAATAATGCTGAGAACCGTCCACAAAACGGCTCTTTCATCTCCCACTGTTTTAAATAGGACGTAGGTACTTAAAACCGGAATCCAGGCATACCAAGCATTCTCAGTCCCGCATTTCTGGAAGATTTTCCAGGTGCAAAATGAGAAAAAGACATATACGAACGCATAAAACACGAGCGTTCCGGCGGAGACACCTGCGCTAGCAGCGGAATCAGCAGAATCGCTCAATTGAGCTAATAGGGTTGGCATCAGACCCATGACCGGGTGAATGAGTGAAAGTTGCATAAGATTGGGCATCGTAGTTTTCTATATTTAGTAGCGATTTCTTCTACTAAATTGCTCGATCGTCAAATAACAGGATCAATGTAGGCGAATGCACCCTAGATGCATCAAGAACTTACAAATCTTAATTTGTGCGAAGTAGCGTTAGGATAAAAACCGAGCTTTAAGTACGAGTTTTCTCATTAAAAAGGTATATCCATCCATCTAATAGTCTTCATCTTGCAAAAAGTATTTAGATTGCGATCGCTTCTTTGATTCTATAGAGATTATTTTTCACATATTGGCAATGTAATTTCTATCACTTAAAGAGTTGATAATTGAATGCATTTGAATCTTGCTAAAGAGCAATGTAATCAACCATTTACCGCTTTAAGTTGGATGTAGCTCTTGAAATATTTAAGTGCCATACCTGAGAGACCTGAGGGTATTAAATTCGCAGTTTTTGGAGTAGAACGATGTCTAACGAGCACCCTAACCAGCACGATGATGAGTCCTTAGGAGTCGAACAGCTTCCTCAAGACGAATTGGATACCTCTCCTGGTGATGAGGATGTTCAAGCGACTCACCTTGACGTTAACGTTGCGGGAGTTGCTACAACACCTGCTGATTCAAGCAAGCAGCAGGACTCTAAGAGCTAACACTCCCAAGCCGACGAGTAGAACAACAAAAGTTAAGCCTTACTCGCACAGTCTTCAAGGCTCGCAAATTCAACTAGTGCGATCAAAGCGTAAAGGTAGCAAAGATGCACTTCGCTATCCTCACCCCTAGCAAGGTAGAGTCTGTACTTTTTGTCCTATTGTCCTATAATGAGACCTTCTCGTTCTGCCGAGTGGCTTTTTGATTAAGCGCAAAACGCTGCAAATACCACAAACCTTGAATCGAATTTTTATCATTAGAGGCATAGGAATTTAGCCTGTATGAATCAGTGCTTTGCAACAGTTGCGCGGGGACTAGAAGCGCTGGCAACTCAAGAACTAGAGCAGCTGGGCGCAAATTCCGTCGAGTCAGGTTTCTGTGGAGTTGCCTTTGAGGGCGATCGCGCCCTGCTCTACCGCGTTAACCTTTGGGCAAGACTGCCGTTCCGCATCTTAGTGAAGCTGCACGAATTTCCTTGCCATGATGCAGAAGATCTCTATCGCGGCATTCAAACAATCGATTGGTCGCAGTATCTCACGCCTGACCAAACGCTGGCAGTGAATGTCACTGGAAAACATGAACAGCTCAACCACACCCACTTCACTGCGCTTCAGGTCAAGAATGCGATCGTTGACCAGCAGCAAGAAGCGTTTGGAGATCGCTCGAACGTAGAAACGCAAGCGCCAGATGTGCGAATCAACGTTCATGTTGATCGGGATCATTGCACGGTTAGCCTCGACAGTTCTGGAGACAGCTTGCACCGCCGAGGCTACCGTCCTGCTGTGGGATCTGCGCCTTTAAAGGAATCTCTGGCGGCAGCGCTGATTCAGCTATCGGGCTGGCAACCAGAGCAAATGTTTTATGACCCGCTCTGTGGTTCTGGCACACTGCCCTTAGAAGCCAGCCTTAAGGCACTCAACATTGCGCCCGGACTGTTCCGCGATCGCTTTGGGTTTGAAACTTGGCTCGACTTTGACTCAGCTCTTCTAGAGCAGTTGATTCAAGAAGCAGAAGCCAGTAAGCGAGATCTTCTGCCAGCACCGATTTGGGGCAGCGATCGCAGCGAGGAAGTGATCCAGCAAGCGATCGCCAATGCCCAACGCTGCGGTGTACTAGATCACATCTGGTTTTCCTCGATGGATCTCTCTGATGTAGTAGCACCCGCAGACAGCGGCGTTCTGTTTTGCAATCCGCCCTACGGTGAGCGGCTGGGGCGAGACAGCGACCTAGGAGCATTTTACAAACTGCTGGGCGACATTCTGAAGCAGCGCTTCAAAGGCTGGACAGCTTTTGTGCTGAGTGGCAATAAGGAACTCTCGCAGTCGATCAGGCTAAAATCATCCCAGCGAATTGCGGTCTACAATGGAACGCTACCCTGTCAGTTAATGAAATATGAGCTGTACTAGAATAGGGACGCTGCTTTCATTGCTCGAAGAGCATTGAGAAGATTAGGTCATCAGGTTTCTCCACTCCACCCGAAACTATTCCTTCTTGCAAAAAATACAAGATGCTTCAGACTACGTTAGCCCTCTGCGGCTTCTGGGCTAACTAGCTTAGTTGCTCATGATCGCGGCGATCGCTAAGCCAAGCTCTGTAGGGGTTTACAAAGCAAAGTCCAAAGGGTCGCGCTAAGGAAAAATTAATGGTTTACATGGAACAGAGGGCACTTCAGATGGAGCAGAGAACGCACACAACTCACGATGGCACGACCGTTGTCATTCTTCAGCCATCGGGTCGCTTAGACATCACGACAGCGTGGCAATTTCGCCTCAAGCTACAAGATTGTATTGCCAAAGAGAGTAATCATATTGTCGTGAACTTGGGGCAGGTCAATTTTATTGATAGCTCTGGACTCACTTCTTTAGTTGCAGGAATGCGCGATGCAGATAAATTTAGAGGCAGTTTTCGCATTTGCGATGTGCATCCTGAAGCAAAGCTAGTGTTTGAAGTAACGATGATGGATTCGGTATTTGAAGTTTTTGAGACGGAAGAAGAAGCCTTAGAAGGCATATCGAGAAGTCTAGCAAGTTAGGTTTATTGAGAAGCAGTATTTTAGGCAGACGAGAGATTCTTCACGGCGTTATGGAATAGAATCTCTCGTCTGCCGTTTTTGTGGTGGGGGTTCTAAAGTTGGATTTGCTTGGTATACGTATAAGCTCCCATTAATGCTCCCCAGAGAGATTTTTCGGTGTCTGGCTCAATGCCTTTGTCATAACTCAGAAATTGATCTGAACGCGCTTCAAATCCTAGAGAAACTTGAATTGTTTTGCCTTGGTAGGCGAAACAGCATCGGGCATCGGTTGGAGGGGAACCAACGAAGCAATTATCGTGGTGCGTTACGTGAAGAACGCATCCAGGCAGAAGTTCAATTTGTTCTTCGGTGAGGCTTTGCAGCAATTCAGGATGCTGCCCTCCTGTTTTAACTGTGGAGGGATCTTTAAAGGCATAGTATTGAACCTTGAGATCAGAACCGTGAGCCTGCAACCGCATTAAACGCTGGCGATAAGGATTGTTGAGGTTAATCACATTGGCTTGTTCGGCAAATAGAGTAATACTGTCTTGGCTAAACAGAGAGACAGGACGATGCCACAGGCGGAGATGGACAAACCAAGCCGGATCAGCGATCGCTTGATCTCGATTCTCAAATTCACCGGCTAAATATTGAGCCAGAAGATTTAACGAAGACATAGGTTTAGACCGTGATTAAGCTAACGTTGAAACGGCTTACAATAAGCGCAGTATTGCTGAGCTATGCCGTACCACATTCCACCGCCGCCGATCGATCATCCTGAGTATCTCAAGCATCGGGACTGGATGCAACGCGCCTTAGAACTAGCAGAACGGGCAGGAGAACAAGGAGATGTGCCAGTCGGCGCGATCGTGGTGGATGCCCAAGGAACGTTAATTGCCGAGGCGCAAAATCGTCGAGAGCGAGATCGCGACCCCACGGCTCACGCTGAAATTTTAGCGCTCAGAGCTGCCGGACAAGTTCTTCAAAGCTGGCATCTGAACGACTGTACGCTTTACGTCACGTTGGAACCGTGCCCGATGTGCGCCGGTGCGGTTGTTCTATCGCGGCTGGGGCGCTTAGTCTACGGAGCCGACGACCTAAAGGCGGGAGCCATTCGGACAGTGCTAAATCTGCCGGATTGCCCCGCGTCAAATCATCGCGTTCCGGTGCTGAGTGGAATTTTAGAATCGGCTTGTCGCGAACAGCTTCAAACGTGGTTTGCTCGTCGCCGCTCATCGTCTCGCTAGGCAGTCTCGCACGAGTTGTGCCGTTCGCTCAGCGCTGTCAACCACAGCAAGCGAGGCGGCGCGATCTGCCATTTGCTCTAAGCGATTGGCTTTGCCAAGCTCTGTAGGGGTTCGCTGCGCGAAGTCCGTTGGATTGCGCTCTTTCAGAAGCGTCAAAACGGAGTTCTGAAGCATTTCTGGCGTTAGTTCCGATTGACGAAACAAAATAGCTGCTCCTGCGTTCGCAAAAACAGTGGCATTGTAGGTCTGGTGATCTTCTGCGGCGAACGGAAACGGAATCAGAATCGAAGGGGTGTGCGTCACGGCTAGCTCAGTTAGCGTTCCTGCTCCTGCTCGACTGATCGCTAGGTTTGCCCGATGAAACAGCGCTGCCATGTTGTTATAGAACGGCAGGGCTAGATACTGTGAATGGTGCAGCGTGTCTAGGTCTGGATCATTGTCGCCCGTGATATGGACTACCCACGCTCCCGCCTCAAACCAAGCTGGAGCAGACTGGCGCACAAGCTTGTTGAGTGCAACGGCTCCCTGACTGCCGCCAACTACTACAATGAGCGGAACCTGATCTGGAATTGATAGATCAAGCGAAGCAGATTCGAGGGCTGAGCGAAACTGCGATCGCACAGGCGTTCCAACACAAATCGTCTTTGCGTTCTTCAAATACTTTGCTGCCGCTTCAAAACCGAGGGCAACAGCCGTACACCACGGGGCGAATAGGCGAGTTACCTTTCCTGGAAGTGCGTTGGACTCGTGCAGAATGACAGGCAACCCCAGCGATCGTGCGGCAAATAGGGCAGGTCCAGAAATGTAACCTCCGGTTGTAAAGACGCCACTGAAGTGACCGTCCCGCAGTAACTTTCTCACCTTGAACACAGACCCCAGCAAGCCGAATAAGACTTTTAGCGTCCCCAGTCCCAGCTTTTGCTGAAAGCCTGCCACTTTGATTGTGTGCAACGGGTAGCGATCGCCTACCAGTTTTGTCTCTAAGCGATCTGGCACGCCGAGCCATTCGATTTGGTAATCGGAAAGCTGCTCAGCAGTTGAGATCGCAGGAAATAAATGCCCCCCCGTGCCACTTGCAGCAATTAGCAAACGAGGCGGAGGGGTAGGACGCATAGGGAATGGCTCAACAGTTGAAGATTGCACAGCTAAAACAAAAATCGAGCGTCAAAAATGATAGAGCAATCATACACTCTCCATAGGTTTTTCACGGATGCTAAGACTCAAATAGAACGGGTTTCTATCGGCTCAGCGCTCTTACCCCTCTCAAATACCGTTTCAAATACCGTTGGTTGCGTCTATAGCATCATTGTGGTGGTGTCATCGCTTCTGCTCAAAAAATCCGGTTCCTCCGCGCCATTCAGTGTATAGTTGACTGGAAGTCTACCTGTTTCAGACAGTTGCCCTATGCGCCACTTGACTTTGCCAGCCGCCCCCATTCGCTTAATGCTCGTTGCAAAGTCAGGATTAACGTCCTGGAAAGCTCTGTTTTTCCTGACGCTTGGAGTTGCGATCGCCCTGAACCAGTTGTCCCCCAGTCGAGCGACTGCCGCAACTCCACAAACTGCCCCCGCTCCTCTCAAACAAGTGCTGGCCCAAATCGATGCCGCCGCCACTAACAAGAATTTACAAGGTGTTCTTCAGTTTTACAGCCCTGCCTTTACCCACTCTGACGGGCTGACTCGTCAAACCCTAGAGCAATCCTTGACGGCATTGTGGAAGCAGTATCCTCAACTGACCTATCGAACAGAATTAAAATCTTGGCAACCGATCGCGTCTGGTGTCCAAGCAGAAACAGTGACCTATATTACCGGAAGCCAGATGGTGAACGGTCAGCAAATGAAGCTGAATGCGGCACTCGAAGCGCGTCATAAGATTGAGAATAATCAGATTGTCAGACAGGATGTGTTGGCAGAGAATAACCAAATTACATCCGGCGAGAATCCACCCTCAGTCAAAATCAATCTGCCCAATCAAGTCAAGCCCGGACAAGAATTTAGTTTTGACGCGATCGTGCAGGAGCCGCTAGAAAATGATTTGCTCTTGGGATCTGTGCTTGAGGAACCTGTGACGGCAAAAAGCTATGTCAAACCTTCAACGGTTGACCTAGAGCTACTGTCCTCTGGAGGCGTCTTCAAAGTAGGTCGTGCGCCAAATACACCCAGTTCTCAATGGATTTCGGCAGTTCTTGTGCGCCATGGTGGAATGACGATGGTGACTCAACGCCTGCGAGTTGTCGGTGCAAAGTAGTCAGCAGGCAAAGGACTTTTGCAAGTAGCCTAGAATTCTGTGAAGTTTAGAGAGAGGGTGATCGCCTTTTTGAAGGGCAATCACCCTTTTTAGGCTAAGCGCTAATCGTTGCCTTGTATATTGAATCCCGCGCGCTCACCATAGCGTTAACTAATTTATCCATCTCCTCGCGCGTGTGCAGCGCGTTGACGGTCATTCGGATTCTAGGTTTTGCAATGAACCAGATGGGAGAGACCCAGAGTCCATACGCTGTCAGTAGTTCCTGGGCAAATTCTTTCGGATTAAGTTCGGTTGGCAAAATCACGGGAACGACGTTAGTTTCGCCAATGGCCTCAAACCCTTGAGCCACGAGACGCGATCGCAGGTACTTTGTGTTCTCCTGCAAGCGGGTCACGAGTTCAGGATGCTCTTGCACCATCCGAATACTTTGCAGGGCAGCCGCCGCCAGAGGAGGAGCCAGAGAACATGTTCCAATCGACGTGGGAGAGCAGTTTAATAGCGGCTTCAATTCTGCCACTGGAGAACTGATGGCGGCCCCCACAGACGCGCCAAATTTAGAAAAAGTCGTCATAATGAGGGGCACTACGCCTTTGTCGATCGCATCTTGAGGCGTCAACCCGTAATGCTCATAGATGCCCCGCCCTGATGCCCCGATCGCGCCGCTGGCGTGAGCTTCATCCATCAGCAGAACGCTGTCGGGATAGTGCGACATCACATCGATCATCTCCGGTAGGGGCGCAAGATCGCCGTCCATTGAGAAGACCGCATCAGAGACGACCATAATTCGGTCACCCTCTTTGACGTAGCGCTTTAGCTTTCGCGCCAAATCTTCGACATCACAGTGACGGTAGGCTTTCACCCGGACTCGAGGGCTGTAACCAAACAGCTTGCCCGATCGCGTTCCGGCATTTGCCAGGGCCGACACAATACAGCCGTGATTGAGCACATCGGTCATGATCAGCGTTTCGCGGGTATGTTCAAACCCCGGAACTGGAATCGCAAGATGGCAAAACGCATCCATGAGTGCTTGCATTGCCATCCACGCATTGAGAAAAAGCTGAGTGTGGGGCAAATGCTTGAACCGCGATACTTCTTCTTCCAATTGACGGTGTAGGTCAACTCGACCGCTTAACACCGAGGTTGAACTGGTTGAAGTGCCGTATTGCAAGATAGCGTCGATCGCCGCTTGCTTGACCGATTCGTTTTGCGTTAGCCCCAACACATCATTGGTGCAAAAGGTGAGAACGGTGTGCCGTTTTCCCGTTTCTGCGTCTTCGATCTCGACAATATTTCCTTGACGGGCATGGCAAATATATTCATCAGGCTCTAGCCCGCTATCATACCAACGCCGCACGTACTCCTTAACAACTTGCACAGTTTGTTCCTCTCACCTGTTTGACGATCGCAATTCCGTAGGAAGCTGCGCTTTACGCATCTGAGTCACCAGTATATTTGGCTAATACAAAATTTCGCCATGTTGCATAAAGACGCTGATTCATAGTGGATAGGGATAAATGGTTTGGGATGAATAACAGCTTATCAGGGGGATGGCAGATGGGGGATAGCGAATAGGCAATTTTAAAGTGCAAAAGCGACAGGCTGACCAAATTCAGTCTTGCCTATCGCTGATCGTAAACTTTAATCGGTCATTCGTTTAAAGTTCGGCAACGGCTCGTTCTATGAGACGCCGCGCTAGAGTTTGCGTTCCCGTATGGGTATAGTATTTCACGGAAACGTCGAGGAATGCACCTACATAGTCCAGTTTGTCGGCAGAAACCTGAATGACTTGGCTGAGATGACTGAGAACGCTCTGCTGAGTGAGGTTACGAGAGCTAACAAAGTCGCCCATCCAGCCTTTTACGGAGTCGAAGCTTTGGGTAATAAAGCCCAACTGTCCGGCAGGATTGCCGCCCGGAATCAGATCGCTGACGCCTTTAAAGGTCTGATTTTTTTGGAGTTCATCCGGTGAGGTCTGAGTGATGCTCGCCATGCCTTTTTCGATAAAGCCGCCGCCGAGTGGAATCAGCCCGTCATAGCAGACGAGGGCTGCCATTCGCATCAGCGATTCGCCACCGTAGTCGCCCAGTGCGGCTAGAAAGTCACCGATGCTGTCTCCAGGAATGCCGTTAATTTGGCAGAAGGCGACAAGTTCGACCACGAGTTTAACGGCGAGGTCGAGACTTTGCGCTTTTTCTGGCTTGGGAGTGAGATTGCCCAAAAAGCCTAGAAATGAGATGTCTTGCCCAATTTTGTTTGCCAATGCCGCCGCACCGAGCGCTCCTGCCGCCGAGTCAACGGTGTTGTAGAGCCACATCGCTCGCTGATAGCCTTGAGAACTGTCGTTGTAGAGGTAAACGGCACGCTCCCCGATCGCTTGAATCATCGCGTCGTCGGTTTCACCTGTGACGGCACTAATTGTGTTTGTAAAGCCCGTCAAGTTTTGCCATTGTCCTGGCACGACGAAATCGAGGGCGTTGAGGGCTTTGACCGTCATCCCGTCTGTGGGAAGTTCGTCCACCAATTCGTAAATAGTTTTGCTCATGAAAAGCTCCTGTGCATGGTTTCACGACAGATCGTGAGGAAAGTTGATCCGTTGACGTATCAATCAGACTGCTTGAAATCCGGTTTAGGTTTTCAGTTTGGATAATCCTTTGAGGTCAAATTTAGAAATCCATTGCTCACGCTCGGCTTGACTGAAGTTAGGATCGCGCGCGAGGACTTTTACTTGATATTTGCCAACCAGCACACTCGTTTGGGTTTTGCCCATTGTGATGGCTGGGTAGCCTGCGATCGTTTGGGTGCTGTTTTCATACTTAGCGGCGGCAGCAGGCAGGCTGCTGGTGTCAGAGATCGACAGTTTTGCTACCTCTTTGCCATCTTTTTTAAGAGCCGCTTCACTAAAGCCTTTTTTCTCTTGGGTGTAAACTCGCTCGTAGCCTGCTCCTGGTTTCGGGAAGTACTTGTTGAATTGACTGCCTTGAGTGGCATCTTTAGCAACGGCAGTGACGCCGGGCTTGCTGCTGTCCTGTTGAGCCTGAGCAAAGCGATCGGGAGCTTGTGCCTGCTGACAGCCTGTAATCAGGAGAACAACGGTCAATAAAAGCCCAAGGAGACTGCGCTGCCAGTGTTTAAACATCGGTACTGAGTTTCTCATAGCGTTTACTTGGGAGAACGGTTGATTGAATATAGACGACTATCTGGTGTACATCAAATTTTCTTACCACAGCCACTGGCTAAGGAATGATTTTCACAAGAATATCTTCTGTACTGTAATGCGCTTCGTGCTTCGCGCAACTCCAAATAAACTGCGTCTTAGAAGAAATACAGTTTGTAAAAAAGAATTCGTACTCTCTAGTCCAGTCTACTGTCGAGTTGCTTCCTGAAGCGGCTTTACGCTCTCGCTTTGCTGTCGAAGGTATTGTTCATACTGACGCACAATCAAGCGCTGTACCGCTATGATCGCAGGATTCACTTCTACGTACCGTCGTTCAGGGTTTTTGAGATAGTGTTTCTGTTCGCTCTCAATCATCTCAATATCTTGATTTAAGAACCTCATAAATAATAGATGGAGAATTGCAGGCTGTAACAGAGGGCGTAATGAATTGAGCAACCATTTTGGAACGCGAACTTTTAGAAAAAACAATGCAAAGGAGCGGCTTTTTGTTTTACCAATGGGTAGGCGCATTAAATATAGCGATGAGACACCTTCGAGGGCGCTGGCGTAGTTGGGATAACGATAACTAATAGAAATGGTTTTAGTAGTCAGGCCGCCATCTTCGCTCAAGCCCAAAAACTTGGTGATCGCTCCTTTATAAGAGACGTTGTAGGCAGCCGTGACAGAATTCTCGGTTTCTTGAAGCTTTAGCAAGACCGGATCAAACCAGCCTTGGAGGTTTTGATGCAAATAGCCGTGAAACACGTCCATTGTGTTTTCGTTGCAGATGGAGAAATGCGCCTCGAACCTAGCCGTGATCGGAACCATGAGCCAATCGGGATTATCGTATTCAGGCATTTCAGGAATGGATTCACGTTCTGCTAAGGCTGGATCGCCTGGAAAAATCCACAGAATGCCGTATTTCTCTTGCACCGGATAGCTTCTCATCCGAGCGCAAGGTAGCTTTTGGTCTGAATTCCAGTAGGGGATGCTGATGCACTCGCCGTTGCCGTTGAACTCCCAGCCGTGGTAGCCACATGCGATCGCGTCTCCCTGCACTTTGCCTTTATCCATCGCGACGCCTTTGTGGGGGCAAACATTCTCAACGGCTTGCACTTGGTTTTTGCTATCTCGAAAGAGCGCGATCGGTTGCTCCCAGATCGTGATCGGCAAAATCTCTTGGGGCTTGAGGTCTTTTGCCCAAGCTACGGCATACCAGTAGTTTGGGTTAATTCCCACTTCTCGCACGGCATTGCGGACAGTCTGACCGATTAGCGTCGTCGCTAGTTCCATGTTCTTCTCCTTGGCTTGGTCTGAATCATAGCAAAGAGCGCTCGGGATAGGGAGAGAACGAGAAGCATTTTTTGATTCAAGCTGGCGCTATTTGATTCAGGTTTCCGGTATTTGATTGAAGGTAGGCGTTGTTTGATTCGAGGTAGGCGTTATTTAATTTCAGATACGCGTTTCTCGATTTGGCGTAGGCATTTCTCGATTCAGGCTTCCGTTATTCGATTTGTAGCGTTTGCTCGCGTGGAACATGGCGCTTGATCCATTGCTTGGCGATTGGAAACCACACCGCTTCGGGGGCCAGTTGTCGCAGGCTTAGGAACCGTTGTAGATTCCGTTTGCGACTCTCAAATAGAATCGGTTGAGGAAACCAGTGTTGCTAAGCGTTCAATTGTGACTCGCCGCTCTTTCTGCACCAGTTCGACCAAGATTTCCAGCATCACAAATTCAGTCTCGGACAGTTGAGATCGCAAACAGGTTTGATAGAATGACGGCAACAATTTCAATATCAGTGGAGTGAATCGTTTAGTTTCACTCCTTTTTGTCTGCTCTCGTCGCTGCGATGACCATCTGCTCGAGCAATTTATTTGCCGGTTAGAGTTGAACCCAACTTTGATTAAATCCCATGCTAACTATGAAAACCTGCGCTCCTACGGCGTCATAGCCGCTTAACGCTGTTCGGACTATTGATAGAAGAGGATTAAGCAGACCTCGCGAAGCTGTGAATAGTTGAAGCCTTCACTGCTGCCATGAAAGCTTAGCCATTAGAGATGTAATTGTTAACGATGGACAGATTGAGTTAAGCCCTTTAAGGTGAAATACAAGTTTAGTCGCCCTAGTGTCGAAATGTGCTATGACATTTAATTCCAAAACCTCAGATGTGAAAGTCCACTGTACGTTCTCAGGAGACTCTATTCACCCTTGGGAAACTGGCACAAGAGTATCGGAACTGCAAGTGTTGCTAAACGCTTGTGGATACTCTTTACGGGTTGACGGAGATTTTGGAAGTCTGACAGAAACTGCCATTAGAACATTTCAGCAACAACACGAGTTAAAAGTCGATGGAGTTGTTGGCACAATAACGTGGACAGCTTTAGAAGCAAACATCCGACCGGGAGCGCGAATGCTGAAACTCGGACACACCGGAGCAGATGTACGTGGGCTTCAAGAACTTCTGCACAATCACGGTTATTCTGTTCAAAAAGACGGCTGCTTTGATGCCACTACCGAACGTGCTGTCATGAGCTTTCAGCAAAAGTGCCAGTTAAAGAATGATGGTATTGTCAATGTTGCCACCTGGAATCAGTTACAGGAGTGCCCAACCTCTAATAGCTCAAAGTCTGGCAGATCAAAGTCTGCGACGCCTTTCCCAAATCTAAAAAAGCGGATTGACTCAGGCAAGTGGTGGTAGAAGATGCCGCTTGTCTAAGTCTAGGGTGTAATGACGTGTTGCCTTCGGAGTTGCGCTCTGCGTTAATCACTAGACTTATAAGCAATCCACCCACCAAAGTCAGACACATCAAGCCAGTTATATTTCTCCACGAGTTCACGCGGGTAAAGAAACGCAGTTGCAACGTCTCCATTTTCTAGAACAACATCAGCAGGATACATATGAGGCGGCTCATTTGCAGCAAGATGCTCAAACTGCTCGTGAGTGAGTTCATACACTTCTCCCGGAATCGAGATACCGCCTTCATCGACTTGGTAAATTGCTGGATGCCAACCGTTCTCAGCAGCATGGAGGCGATACAAAGGTTTTGTTTGAGTCGCTTCAATAAACGTAGCGTTGCCTAAGTTGCCGTGGTCTGGTTGACCGCGCAACGCTGATCCACAGATGAAAATGCGTTTAGCTGCTCTTGTCTGAGTCATACGGTTCTCCATCAATTATTGATTTGTCAATATTTAATTTAGTATCCAAACCGCCCTCACTCTAACCCTCTTCTACAGGAGAGGAAATAAAAGTTTGGCTCCCTTCTCTCGTGGGAGAAGGAGTAAGGGATAAGGGTAGCAGCAATCCCAATGATTTTTGCCGAGTTAATAATTAATGCGCTTGGACAGAACCCTAATCAGTTGTCTCGCTTCTAACGGCATAATTGGCGCAAAGCAAACGTCAATTACTGGGGTAGACAAGATTTGTAACTGGCGGTTCATCCTTGCATGACACAAACCGCTTTGGGTATTGCTCTAAATTTGACCTTGAATCTGATCATTCCTTTTCTGTCTCAGCTTCTATTGCTTCGAGCCGAACGGCATTTCGCTAGAGGCTGCCGTCACCAGCGGCGAAGCGAAACGATAAACCGCAAACTTTAGAAAGTGGAGAACCTAATGGCTCGTTTTCTGATTGGCACTATCCCGGTTATTGGACATGTTAGCCCTGCCGTACCGATCGTTCGTGAGCTAGTCAAGCGCGGACATGAGGTGTGTTGGTACACCGGGCAAGCGTTTCAATCAACTGTTGAGAAGATTGGAGCGCGGTTTGCCCCGATTCTCAGTTGGCTCGACTACTCGGATGTAAAGAACGTTCCTTCGTCCTTGATGGATCAGCGTGAAGCGGCTGAGGGAGTGCAACGGCTAAAATTTGATCTGAAGAATTTTTTTATCGATCCTGCATTAGGGCAAACCAAAGATCTTTCAGAGATTCTGGATCAGTTTCCAGCCGACGTCCTGATTGCCGATTCTATGTTTCTGGGAATCTCCTGGATAGCAGAACAAAAAGGGCTACCCTGGGCAGAGTTTGGTTCATCTGCTTTAGCCCTGAACAGCCGAAACACGGCTCCCTTTGGGCTGGGTCTTCCGCCCAGCAATAATCCATTCAGACGATTGCGGAATCAGGGGCTAAAGTGGTTCTTTGGACAAAAGGTGCTGCGGCATTTAAGAGCCTACACCAACGACTTGCGATCGCAACTCAACCTGCCCGCCTGCCCTGTCCATTACTTTGAAAAAATTTCCCCCTTCTTGTATCTGTCCCCCAGTGTTCCAGGCTTTGAGTATCCGCGCCGCGACTTACCTTCTCAAGTTCACTTTACTGGAGCGCTGCTGTCTCCGCTTCCGGCTGAGTTTACGCCTCCTGTCTGGTGGGGTGAACTTGCAGGCGACACACCCATCATTCATGTCACACAGGGCACGGTGACCACAAATGCAGCAGAGTTGCTAGTGCCAACGTTGCAGGCACTGGAACACGAAAATGTTTTAGTCGTGGCAACGACAGGCGGAGCGCCCGTTGACACCCTCAAACTGACTCACATTCCAGCGAACGCCAGAATTGAGCCATTCATTCCCCACGCTCATTTGCTGCCCCATGTAGATGTGATGGTCACGAATGGAGGGTACAACGGGGTGCAAATGGCTCTGGCAAATGGAGTTCCCTTGGTGGTTGCAGGGCAAACGGAGGAGAAACCGGAGGTTGCTGCGCGGGTGGAGTGGGCAAAGGTGGGAATTAATTTGAGAACGCGCACACCCTCGCCCAAACAGATTAAAAATGCGGTCAAAACGTTACTCGCCAATTCTAGCTATCGCACTCGCAGCGAGCAGTTTCAAACCGAAATGCAACAGTACAATGCACCTGCGATCGCGGCAACATTACTCGAACAATTAGCTACCACCAAGCAACCTGTATTGAGGTAAACCAGCTTTAGTCAACAAGCCCAGAGCGTGCTTTGGACACAAATAATGCTGTTCAAACTATGACGCTTGCTTTCGCCAACGCCGCTTTTCTTAACTCATTTTCAACAACTTCACCTCAAAGCTCGGAGCTTCAAGTTCAAAGCTCGGAGCTTCAAGCAGAAAGCACGGTAGCTCTGCTTCCCGTAGGGTTCGTCCAGGTTCAGAAGTTGGAGTTCCGAGCAAAAAGGTTGAAGTTCCGAGTTCAGAGGGCGAAGTGTCGAGCAAAAAGGCCGGAGTTCCAGGTTCAGAGGGCGGAGTTCCGAGTTCAGAGGCCGAAGTTCCGAGTTCAGAGGGTGAAGCTCCGAGTTCAGAGGCCGAAGCTCCGAGTTCAGAGGCCGGAGTCCCAAGCAAAAAGGTCGGAGTTCCGAGTTCAGAGGTCGGTAGCTGCGCTTCACAGGGTATCGCTCCATCAACTCTTCTAAGCGCGATAATGAGAGCAAGTAGAGGACTTCACAATGATTGCCACACCTCAACCTCAGAAGATGTCGATCGAGGAGTACCTGGACTGGGAACCTCGCCAAGAAACACGTTATGAATATGTGTACGGCGAAGTCATTGCCATGACAGGTGGAACCATCCCTCACAATGACATTGCAATTAATCTCTTGACACTCGTGCGATCGCAGGTTCGGGCTAAAGGTTGTCGGATCAACATGGCAGATGTCAAAGTTCAAGTCAATGCATCCGGTCTTTATTACTATCCAGATCTGGTTGTAAGTTGTGATCCTCGTGACCTCAACGCCTGCAAATCGATCCAGTACCCTAAGCTTATTGTCGAAGTTCTTTCCCCTGGCACAGAAGGCTACGATCGAGGCGATAAGTTCAAGTCTTATCGCAGTATGCCGACGTTGCAGGAATATGTGCTTGTAGACTCCGAAAAAGTCAGCGTCGAATGTTATCGTCGCGGTGAAGGTCGGATGTGGCTCTACACACCTTATTCGACGGATGACATCCTGACGCTAGAGAGCATTGCCTGGGAAGGCGCGATCAACTTACTTTATGAGGACGTACAGTTCTTTTCAGATTGAGCGGTGAGTTAGATCGTTTATCTTCATTGCGATTCAAAGTGAAAAACTCAAAGTGAAAAACTTCAAATTTAAAGGTCAGTCTGCTTCACGTTACAGGCAAGAGTGGCGAGAGGTCGCCTTCTTTGTATCCAGTGTGCAGTAAATGCCACTAAATGTTTAGTAGCATTGCATTCACTTGCATAGGACAGCCTCATGCTCACGCTCCCAAAACTAGAAATTGATCGCGATCGCCTCACTGCGAATATTGAGCGGCTCGCAAAAATTGGTCAGCAGCCGTCAGGAAGTATTTGTCGCCTTGCGTTTACGCCAGAAACCCTGCACGCTCGGGCTTTAATTCAGAGATGGATGGCTGAACTCGATATGCATGTGCGAATTGATGCGGCGGGAAACTTAATTGGAACGTATGCCGGAAAACATCCTGCACCATCGATAGCAACGGGTTCTCACATTGATACCGTCCCATCTGGTGGCAAGTACGATGGAACGTTAGGCGTTTTAGCAGGGCTTGAAGTCGTTCGGACACTGCACAAAAATAATGTGCGCTTGAATCATCCGCTCGAAGTGATTGTGTTTACCGATGAAGAAAGCACAATGATTGGCTCTCAAGCGATCGCTGGAACAGTTCTCTACGACGACATAGAACGCTACCATCTGTCGACGGGACAGACGATTCAAGCCGCCTTAGAGAGCCTCGGTGGAGATTGGGATCTGTTAGCAACGGCACGGCGCGATCGCACCACGCTCTGTGCCTTTGTCGAACTCCACGTCGAACAGGGGATTATTTTAGAACGCACGGGACATCAAATCGGGGTTGTTCAAGGTGTAGTTGGCATGGAGCGTCACAAGCTTAGGATCACGGGACAGGCAAACCACGCGGGTACAACCCCAATGGATATGCGTCAAGATGCCTTGATTGCCGCATCCAAACTTGTGCTGGCAGTGCAAACGATCGCTTTGGCGCTGCCCAGTCAGCCAGTCGCAACGGTGGGCTATCTTACCGTTTCGCCCAATGCCGTTAATATCGTTCCCGGAACGGTAGAACTCAACGTCGATATGCGCGATTTGTCGAAAGAGGTGCTCGATCGCATGATTGAGCAATTAGAAAC
This sequence comes from Myxacorys sp., assembly GCF_059501405.1. Lineage (NCBI taxonomy): Bacteria > Bacillati > Cyanobacteriota > Cyanophyceae > Leptolyngbyales > Leptolyngbyaceae > Myxacorys > Myxacorys sp. The sequence continues at coordinate 20,780 of NZ_JCACCM010000097.1, read as the reverse complement.
TGAAGTTGCGACGATCGCAGCGGAGACAAACACTGAAATTGAGATGATGCCGCTGCTGTGTGTTGAGCCGACCCCGGCGGCTGAATTGGTACAGAGCGCGATCGCATCTGTTAGTCACCAGCTAGGACTAACCCATTGCTCGCTTCCAAGCCGCGCCGGGCACGATTCTCTAGAGGTTGGACGCATTACCGACATGGGCATGATCTTTGTGCCGAGTCAATCGGGGCTGAGCCACTCTGAAGCTGAATATACCTCACCCGAACAATGTGCCCAAGGTGCAAATGTGCTGCTTCACACCCTATTAGAGCTAGACGCAATCTATAGGCTCTAATTACAGCTCTAATCACAATTGCTTTTAGAAATCTTCTAAAAATAAAGTCCCTGTACTCTTGGCTAAGAGAATACAGAGACTATCGATCCCTTGTGCGAAAATCTATTTTTTGAATGAATTCCTGATAGCTTTAGCCTTGCATTCTGCTATTTATGCAAAAAGTCTTATGGGTTGTATCAGGTGCGTTGTATCAAGTGCTAGGCTTACTTCTGATTGACCGGATCAGCAATGTAACGGAATGTTGGCTCTGAATTCCAAGCCCCACGCTCATCTTTCTCACCATTAGAAGACAAATTGTAGTAAAGGTCTACGGTGTCATCAGGCTGAATATTGCCAAACATCGGATCAGTCAGTTTGCCCATTGAGTCCAAGGCTTTCATGAACATTTGAGTGTGGGAAATCTCGCGCGTCAGAAGATGAACAAGCGTTTTTTTCGTGCCTTCATCGGTTGCCAACTTAATGAGCGATTCATAGGTTTGGCGCGCTCCTGCTTCTGCTGCGATATTTGCTCTCAGGTCGCGCACAACATCGCCTCCCTCGTTCAGATAGGTTGCTGTCCAGGCAGTGCCTTGACTATCGAGAAAGTGAGGACCCATGCCCCGAACAGCAAACAAGCTGCTTTTGTAAGCCTCGGTTTGATCCACATTTTTGGTGTGAGATTCAATCAGTTTGCCGACCATTTCTAAATGTCCAAATTCCTCGATCGCAATGTCTTGGAGCATATCTCGAATGCCCGCATTCTCAACATGGAAAGACTGCACCCAATATTGTAGAGCAGCAGATAGCTCTCCTGTTGCTCCACCAAACTGCTCTAGAAGTAGCTGAGCAAAACGCGGATCTGGCTCACCAACATTGACGGCATGAATAGTTTCTTTTTTGTGAAAGAACATTGAAACCTTCCTTAACTAAATTTTTAGATCTTCTTGTCGTAACATTTTGCTGTAGCATTCGATGCCCTACAAACCTAGAGCGAAGACCTCTGAATTACATCAACTTAAGAGGGATCAACTAAGCTACCGGCCTCTATCTTTGGAATTAGAGCGCCAAAAGTTACAGGGTCAGCAAAACAGGGTCAATAAAACTCACGCTGAATCCTGTAGGTGAGGATATCCGAACCGCTCTATCGGTGAACCCTACTGATTACAATGGGAACGCAAGCCCTAACCTTCGTGCAAAATAGTGCTGAGGTTATTTGAGAACTGTGGATAAGCCGATGACGACCATTCTGGAACAAGGCAACATCTCGATTCATACTGAGAATATCTTTCCGATTATCAAAAAGTGGCTCTACTCAGACCACGAAATCTTTTTGCGTGAGCTAGTCTCAAATGCAGTCGATGCCATCCAGAAAATGAAGATGGTGGCGCGTTCTGGAGACTTCTCAGGCGAAATGGGTGAGCCCGAGATTGTGATTACGATCGACAAACCGAAACAAACGCTCTCCTTCTCAGACACCGGCATCGGCATGACCGCAGATGAGGTGAAGCAATACATTAACCAAGTTGCATTCTCTAGCGCTGAGGAGTTTGTTCAGAAATACCAAGCCAGTGGCGATCAGCAAATTATTGGTCACTTTGGGCTTGGCTTCTACTCGTCGTTTATGGTGGCAAAACACGTCGAGATTGATACGTTATCGTATAAAGAAGGCGCGCAACCTGTTAATTGGACATGTGATGGATCAACGGAGTTTCAGCTAACGGAATCGTCGCGTACAACGCAAGGTACAACAGTTAAACTAACTCTACAAGACGAAGAATTAGAATATCTTGAGCCGTACCGTATTCGGCAGTTAGTGAAAACATACTGCGATTTCATGCCGTTTCCGATCAAGCTTCAAGTCATTGAAAAAGAAGATGAAGCCGCGTCAGAGCCGGAACAAATTAACCGTCAGATTGCGCCGTGGAAGGAGTCGCCAAACAATCTCAGTCGAGAAGATTACCTTGAGTTTTATCGGTATCTGTATCCGTTCCAAGAAGAACCGTTGCTGTGGGTGCATCTCAACACGGATTATCCATTTGTGGTAAACGGCATTCTCTATTTTCCGAAACTTAAGCCTGATGTTGATGTGTCGAAAGGACAGATCAAACTGTTCTGCAACCAGGTGTTTGTCAGCGATAACTGTGAGGAAGTAATCCCGCAGTTCTTACTGCCGTTGCGGGGCGTGATTGATAGTTTAGATATTCCACTCAACGTCTCGCGGAGCTTCTTGCAGAACGATCGCACGGTTCGCAGAATTGCCGACTACATTGCGAAAAAGGTGGGCGATCGCTTAAAAGAACTCTATCGGGATAACCGGGAAGAATACATTCGTTGCTGGCAAGATCTAGGAACCTTTGTCAAATTTGGGTCGCTCAACGATGATAAATTCAAGAAACAAGTTGAAGAGATCATCATTTATCGTACAACCGCAAATCTGGCTGACAACGCTCCTAAAGTGGAAGTTCAAACGCAGGAAGGAGATGTTTGGCAGGACTCATCAGAAGGTCAGAGCAACACTGTCGATGGCAAATCTTACACCACTTTACAAGACTATCTTGAACGCAACAAAGAACGCCACGAGAATCGCGTGTTCTACTGCAACGATGAAGTCTCTCAAGCAACGTATGTTCAACTTCACACCAGTCAAGGCTTAGAAGTCCTATTTCTGGACTCCTTTATCGACAGCCATTTCGCCAGTTTCTTAGAGCGCGAGTACTCTCACGTCAAATTCTCCCGCGTAGATTCTGAGCTAGATGACACGCTGATTGACAAAGACAAAACTGAGGAAATCGTCGACCCAACTACGAATCAAACTCGTAGTGAGCAGATTAAAACGCTGTTTCAAAAAGCACTCAACAAGCCGAAACTGACGATTCGGACGGAGGCACTCAAGGGAGAAGACGCTGCCGCAACGCCGCCTGCTATGGTGCTGCTGCCCGAACAATTGCGCCGAATGCAAGAAATGACGGCCTTGATGCAACAGCAGGCCGTGCAATTTCCAGAGGAACACATTCTGTTGGTCAACACCTCGCATCCGATGATTCAAAACTTGATTAATCTAAGTCATGGAGCGATCGCAACACCGGATGGTCAGTCTCCCTCGGCGGAACTTGCAAACCTAATTTGTCACCATGTTTACGATCTGGCATTGATGGCACAAAAGGGATTTGACGCGGATGGCATGAAGTCGTTTGTTGAGCGATCGAATCAGGTCTTAACGAAGCTAACGGACAAAGCAGCAAGTTAAGCGTCACGATTGGATGCATTAGAAGGGGCGGGGCTTCTCGCCCTTTTTGAGTTGGTGCATATCAACCTGCTTAGCTGCGCCAGCGCAACACCTGTTCTCGTACCGGATTGTCAAACGAGCGACCTTCAGCGATCGCACGTGTAAACTCCGCTTTCAGTTGGTAGTACCAACGAGCTTGAGTATCAGCGTCTTTAATCAGCATCAAACTGGGGTTATACTTCAGCCCGTCCTGCTGTTTGATCACCATCTGCCGATCTTGATCTAAAAACCGTCGCACGAGTGGACGAAGAACCGGCAGCAGAACCTTAAACCACGGTAGCGTCGTGTAGAAAAGCGTTGTAACTTCGGTTGAGGTTTCTGTAATTGGCGTGATCGTCGTTAAATTGCAGACCGTGTGACGATCGCTGGTGATTTGCTCGATCCGCACTCCGGGAAGTTGGAAGGAAATTTCGACCGCAGGTTTGCGACCAATCAAGCGGTACAGAACCGTCTCCCGCTCTAGCTGATGCTTTCGCATCGTGAATCCGTAGGGCGATGGGTCAAAGGTTTTGACCTCTTCGGCTAAATTGGCATCGGCTCGCCACCACCACGATCGATGCACAAACGGCACATGCGCTGGATCCATTAGCCCCACGATCGCGTGATCCACAAAACACGGAAAATTCATCACTTCAACGGATTGGTAAGTTTCATGCCCAAATCCGGGAATGCGAGGAACGTCTAGCGCAATGGCATCACTATCACCCCGATGTGCAGAAGGCATGTAGATCCAGACATTGCCCTGCACTTCTTGCACGCTGTACGCACGCACTCCAAACTTATCTAAATTGAGGTGCTGATCCTCGGTCAAAGCTGGAATTAAGGTACAGCGCCCGGCCGCATCAAACCGCCAACCATGATAAGCGCACTCTACTTCATGCCCGTCAAATCGTCCGTAGCTGAGCGGAATAGCGCGATGCGGGCAGATATCGCGCAACGCAAATGCCTGACCCGCTAACGTGCGCCCAAACAGAATGGGTTCGCCCAGCAAAATCTTGGAGATGATTTTACCGGGTTTGAGTTGGTGCCCTGGCAACGCATAATACCAGATGTCTCGGAGGAAGGTGTTGGAATCAGCCATGCAGCAGTTGGTTCTTGCGGTGCGATTGACAAGGTGTAAGTAGTGCGGGCATCTAGCCTGCGATCGTTAGACATGAGCAAGATTTTGACAAAACGATTTGGGGTGAGATCGCAGGCTAGATACGCTCTAGCTTAAATCACTAACCCCACGTTCGCCTAATCTAGAAGATGACTGCACTCGTCTAATTGTTCGCTCGCGTCATCTCCATCAAAATTTTCTGAGCACTCTGTTCGGGCTGGTCGGTAGCGGGAGAACGCTGAACGTATCGTCCATCTGGTTGCAAGTCCCATGCTTGACGATTGTCTGCCAACAAAATACCCAGCATTTCTTGCAAATCCTGAGCGAGGATTGGATCTTCAACTGGAACAACCGCTTCGACCCGCCGATCGAGGTTGCGCGGCATCCAGTCGGCACTGCCGATCAACACAGCGGGATCAGCATCATTGTGGAAGTAAAATACACGAGAATGCTCTAGAAACCGTCCAACAATGCTCATGACGCGAATATTCTCACTCACGTCCTTAACGCCCGGACGCAAGCAGCAGATACCGCGAATGATCAGATCGATTTGCACGCCGGCTTGAGACGCCTCGTACAGCGCCACAATAATCTGAGAGTCAACCAGGGCGTTCATTTTGGCAACGATTCGCCCCTCTCGACCCTGGCGCTGATGATCAGTTTCACGATGAATAAACTCAATCATGCGATCGCGCAAATTCACTGGAGCCACCAACAGTTTCCGATAGGATTTCTGCCGCGAATATCCGGTCAAGAAGTTAAACAGATCCGTGGCATCCGCCCCTAGATCTTCTCGACAGCTAAACAATCCCAAATCGGTATAAATCCTGGCCGTTTTAGGGTTGTAATTGCCCGTGCCGACGTGAACATATCGCCGAATTCGCCCCTCTTCCCGTCGAACCACTAGCGTTAGCTTGGTGTGGGTCTTGAGCCCTACCAAACCATACACAACATGGACTCCAGCACTTTCAAGTTTTTTTGCCCAAGTAATATTGTTCTCTTCGTCAAAGCGGGCTTTCAGTTCTACTAAGGCAGCAACTTGCTTTCCATTGGCTGCTGCCGCAATCAGGGCTTGCAAAATCGGAGAATCGCCCGATGTGCGATACAGCGTCATCTTGATGGCTAATACCTCCGGATCGTAGGCGGCTTCCTCGATAAAACGCTGTACACTTCGTGAAAATGAATGATAAGGGTGATGAACTAGAATATCTTGTTTGCGAATGGTTCCAAAGAAGTTGTCGTCGTTCTCAAACGCCGCCTTCTCAATGTCAATGTCATTGGCTCGCCGTAACACAGCAGGCTTGATCGCTGTCCAAGGTGAATCTTTTAGCTCAGGCAACGGTAAATCAAGAAGCGACATGAGATCTTTGAGACAGAGAATTCCCTCAACGTCATATACATCAGTAGGAGCGAGGTCCATCTCTTGCATCAGCATCTCGCGGACGTGATCCGGCATCGAGGAATTAATTTCCATTCGCACGACAGACCCTCCGAAACGACGTTTTCGGAGTTCCTGCTCGATCGCTAACATTAGATCCTCGGCTTCATCTTCCTCGACATCTAAATCCGCGTTGCGAGTTATGCGGAACGGATGATATTCCTGGATATTCATGCCCGGAAAGAGTGGCTCCAAATTGTGAGCAATCACTTGCTCTAGTGGCACGCCTGCCCACACGGTCGCTCGACTTTTAGAGAGTGAGGTGGGTGTGACTTGAGTCTCGATCGGTAGTGAGATAAAGCGCGGCAGCATTCCAGGAACCTTAACTCTGGCAAAGAGTTCTTCCTCCGTCACACTGTCTTTAATAACAACCGCTAAGTTTAAACTGAGGTTTGAAATATAGGGAAACGGATGGCTCGGATCGATCGCTAGCGGCGTTAGCACCGGAAAAACTTGCTCTTGAAAATAGCTCTGTAAATATGTGCGCTGTTCTTGGCTGAGGTCGATGTAGTCCAGTAGAAAGACGCCTTGCGTGGCTAAGTGAGGACGCAAAGCTTGATTAAAGTGATAATGCTGCTTCTGCACAAGGGGATGCAAACGCTCGTCGATCAGATCAAGCTGTTCTTGGGGGGTGCGGCCGTCTGGCGGCAACTTCGTTACATTCGCTTCGACCTGCTCTTTCAGCGCTGCTACCCGCACCATAAAATATTCGTCTAAGTTAGAGCTAAAAATCCCTAGAAATTTCAGCCGTTCTAACAGAGGGGTACGTGGATCAAACGCCTCGTGCAGAACGCGGCTATTGAATTCTAGCCAGCTTAACTCTCGATTGAAATAATACTGAGGATCGGTGAGATTAATGTCCACTGTGTTTTTTTTTCGCCGACGCATTAGAATACCTCGTCTTCAATGCCAACCCACCATTCCCCTAGATTCATTAAGTCTTGGTGAATGTCAGCCAACCGCGCTTCGTACTCAGCAGTAGATAACTCCGATCGCTGTTCGTTTAACTTGAGTAATCGAAGTTGAGCTAGTAACCACGGTTTGGTCATGCTGCCAGTCTGCTCTAGATAGCGGGCAAAGTCATAGCTGTTCATGGGTGGAGAGCATGTGGGGAGGTCACCTTTATTTTCGCGTTAATGCACGAGTTTGAGAGGGGTGAGGGAAGGAATTTCGCAGAAAGATAGCCGCCATCACAAAGCCGAGGAGAACCAAGGGCGCGATCGCGGCTATCTTTACTATCTGTCAACTTGAACTCTAATCTCGATTGAAACTAGGAAGCCAGATTTTGAGCAACAAAGTCCCAGTTCACCAAGTTGTCTAAGAAGTTCTTGATGAATGCAGGACGGGCGTTCTGATAATCAAGGTAGTAAGCGTGTTCCCACACGTCTAAGGTCAACAGAGGCTTTTGACCATGAACTAGGGGATTTTCAGCATTAGGAGTTTTGGTGATTTTCAGTGTGCCACCATCATCGACAAGCCATGCCCAGCCACTGCCAAACTGGGTTGCCGCCGCCGCGCTAAATTCTTCCTTGAACTTATCGAGGCTACCAAAGGCCGCGTCGATCTTAGCTGCGAGTTCGCCCGTTGGCGACCCTCCCCCGTTGGGGCTGAGGCAGTTCCAGAAGAACGTGTGGTTCCAAACTTGAGCCGCGTTATTAAAAATACCCGTTTTGGATGAATCACCGAATGACTTGTGAATGACTTCCTCTAGCGATGCATTCTCAAGCTCAGTGCCTTCGACCAGCTTATTGAGGTTAGTGTAATACCCTGCATGGTGCTTGCCGTAATGAAACTCCAGCGTTTCCTGTTTCATCCCGTGTGACTCAAGCGCATCTTTAGGAAACGGCAGGGGATCTTGTGTAAATGCCATGTGTTCTAGTCCTCTCGTTAGCGTTTAAGCAAAAATAACAGGTCTAAGTCGTAGTCAAACTCTGTCTTTAATCGAAGCGTTACGTACTGCGGAAAGATCGGCAGAAACATAACTTAATAGTGAGATCTTATCGCACAAAGAGTAAAGGCAAGCGCATCCTAGTGCTGAAGCGCAAGGGCAATTTACCTTTTTGGATCAGAAAGGCTCGATAGCTACAGAGTAGGGTCTAGAACGATAAAGTAAATATATCTAGGGTGAGATCTGTTGGAGGTAGCGTTTCTCTAGGTTCTGCTCTGCGAACCCTCTCGGGCTTGATTTGTAGGCTCTCAAATTTGCAGGCTCTCAGATGGCTCTCAGATTTAGATTGATGCGTTTAGAAGGAGACGCCCACGGCAACGCTAACGCAAAGAGGATGAAGAAAGTACAGACATTCTTTCATCAACCCTAATTTTGACGGTACATCTACCCTTGCTCTTTTCTGCCGCTTAAAGCGCGTTCTGGAAGCTCAAGCGGGCATTCTTGAAGATTAGAATAAGTTTTGTTTAACCTGGGATAACGTTTAGTCATGGGAACCGTCTACCGCTTCAGTATGTGCCAAGATCTCACCGAACGATATATCCGTATATGCGCTGATAGCGTTCCCATAGATAAGCAATTCTTCTAAACAAATTGTTTATCTATAAGAGAGAGGCGGCACAGGCATCTAGGTTAGATAGAGAGTTAAGTTAGGCGGACAGCTATTTAGTTAGAGCAGATATTTTAGAGCAGAGGGATGAGTCATTCCTAGTGCAATCACAAGCGCAATCACCGTGTCGTTGTCAAGTTTTTACCTGACTAGGCGCGATCGCAAGTGGTTATAAGAAGAGAGGGAGTCGGCAAGCAACAGGGTCTTGGAGGGTGGTCGTGGATCAAGAATTTTTTCTATCAGTAACTCCGGTGCGAGCAACCGAATATCTTGTCCGTACAGAAGGCGTCTCTCCGGGAGTGCCGTTAGCCGAAGAGTTAGTGACTTGGCAGGTAGACGAGTGGCTAGAGCAAGCTCGTCAGTTGATGCACGACCCGTTATTGGGATTGCTCAGAGGCAATCTCTTTCGTCCCCGTACTGGACACTCACCCGAAGATGCCGCAGGTGTGCTTGTGCCAAACCTGGTTGAATTTGGACAGACTCTCTACAACGCGCTGTTTCAAGGGACGATTCGCGATAGTTGGATGACCGCTCAAGGCATCGCTCAAAATCGGCGGGAAGGATTGCGGCTGCGTTTAGGACTAAAAGGAGATTTGCTACCGCGCTTACCCTGGGAAGTCCTTCATGCGGGGGTGCGTCCGTTAGCGACTGGAACTGATGTCGTGTTCTCTCGCTATCAGGCCGCCTTTGCTCCGATGGCAACCGTGCTGACGCCGCACCGCTCGTCATTGGTCGAGCAGAGTCAGGCGCTCCGAATTCTGATGGTACTGGCGGCTCCGACCGATCAAGAAGTGTTAGAGCTAGAGCGCGAAGCGACGCATCTGCGTGAAGAACTGATGCGCGATCAGGGCAGTGCAGCGGGCGAAATTGAACTTACAATTCTAAACCAACCGGGGCGGGAAAGGCTGACTCAAGCTCTAGAGCAAGGGCGCTTCCACATCTTGCACTATGCCGGACACAGCAACTTGGGCATGTCGGGCGGAGATTTGTATTTGGTCAACGATCGCACTGGGTTAACAGAAGTGTTAAGCGGCGATGACCTAGCAGGCTTGTTGGTGAATAATGGCATTCGCATGGCAGTCTTTAACTCCTGCCGAGGAGTTTACACCGCCACCGCCGACCCAACCAAGGCGACGGAATCAGGTAACCTTGCCGAAGCCTTACTGAAGCGGGGAGTTCCGGCAGTTTTGGCGATGGCAGAGCGGATTCCCGATGACGTAGCGCTAACGCTCAGCCGCCTGTTCTATCGCAACTTGAAGCAACGCTATCCAATCGATTTGAGCTTGAGCCGTGCCCGTCAGGGGTTGCTCTCGTCTTATGGCTCAAACCAGTTGTATTGGTCACTGCCCATTCTGTATCTGCACCCCGACTTCGACGGCTATTTGCAACCGCCGCTTGTGGGCGAACTGCCGACTCCAGAGCTTGTGACCCCGACGCGATCGGTTCCTGAAGCAGTGTCGACGGCAACCCCAGTCCCTTTTGTGATGCCAGACGATCTGTTGGACGAGCTGGAGTTGGACAACCCCGACGATCGCGATCGCGAGGAAGTCCTGAATCTGCTACGGGAATTGCAAGAGGACTCTGACCATCCCTTTTATGAGGAGCCGCCCGACACTTTTTTTGAAAGTGAGGATTTTGAGAGTGAGGACAGGCTTCAGTCCTCCGATCGCCCTCGGACAGCAGCAGATTTTGTCGCTTCAGGAGAAGCCCTCTATGCGAACGGCGATGTAGCAGGCGCGATCGCGGCGTACAGTGAAGCGTTGCAGCTAGATAGCCGATATGCTGACGCCTACAGCAAAATGGGTATTGCCTTAGAGGAGTATGACAGCCCTGCGGAAGCAATCATTGCGTACCAAATGGCACTGCAACTCAATCCCAATTTAGTCGAAGCGGAGCAAAATCTTCGCCGCCTCAAAATTGCGCATAACTTTGGAACAGATTCTACTGGCAGAGCCATTAGCCAGGAGCCGTCGGACTTAGCTCAATCTTCTGAATCGAGTGGCGCATCGCTAGTCAAAACAGAAACTCCGCCTCACTCGCGGGTGTTTGCCAAAAACTTAAAGCATTCGACTCGCCGTCGTCCCTGGCTCACGTTTGGCATCGCCGGAACTGCTGTCGCGGCTGTTTTAGCCATTTGGGGAATTTCTACTTTGCGATCGTCTCTATCGCCTAGCAACGTCTTGCCTGATCCGGCTACTCTGCCTACTAGCAATCCGCCAGCGAGTCAGACTGGTATGCTCACGGCTACAGCCACTCAGAGCTTTCGTCAGGGCGATCTGCGCAAAGGACAGGAAGCAACAGAGGCTCTGCTCGATCAAAACAATTTAGTGCAAGCGACAAGCGCGATCGAGGCCGTTCCTAACGACAAACAGACGAATCCAGCCATCAGCTTTTTGCGCGGTCGAGTCGCTTGGCAATCGCTTCAGCAAAGCGGCAATCGGACATTCAGTATTGGAGATGTGCGTCGTTACTGGAAAACGGCGGTGGACGGCAAACCAGAGCCGCTCTATTACAATGCCCTCGGATTTGCCTACTATGCGGAGGGAAACCTCAAGCGCGCTGGCGAGGCATGGAAGACCTCAGCTAGATTGGCTGCCGAGCAGCAGAAACTTGGCGCAACCGCAGCAACAGGCAAGGCAAATCCTGCTCTGCAAGATGAGATGACGGCCTATGCTGGCATTGCCCTCGCCTACATGAAGACTGCAAACCAGCAACCGCCCAAACGGCAAGCCAGTTTAAAGCGTCAAGCCATCATTCTGCGTAACCGAATTCTAAGGCAGACGCCAACTGAGTTTGAGCCAAATGCTTTAGCTAAAAATTGGCTGTGGACGGAAAGCGCGATCGCAGAGTGGAGAGCGTTGCTAGCGGCAAAATAACCTTCAAAAGAACCTTAAAGAAACGATGAGATCGAATCGCGCTTCCGAATGTCCATCATTTCAGCTAAACCTGGCTCAGTCCAATCTAGAGGATGATCTTCGTACTGAGGCACCACCTTTACTCTAGGCTGTCTTGGTTCAGCTACAGCAGCGCTTCGAGCAGCAACGGGTCTAACAGGTCTAGGCTGTGCACTGCTTCTAGGAGCGTTTGGCGCAGGTCTTCTGGCACTCTGTGGAGCAGTTCTTAGGGGTGAAGGAGCTGGAGGACGAGGGTGCAGGGCAGTGGGCATGGGTGCGGCATTCCGCTTAACTAGCGATCGCGAAGCAAGCTTCCCCTGGAACCGTGGTGTCGCTTTGACGGGGCGAAGCTGACGCGCCAATAGCATTGAGGCTCCGCCACAACATACCACGACAGCCGCCAACAAACCAAATGATGAAGCAGACTCTTGAGCTGAGTATTGCACTGGCGCTGGGGCTTGCACTACAACTTCGGATTGCGCTTGCTCTGTTTGAAGCGGCGAAACATCGATTTGCAGAATCCCTTTTAGCGAAATCCCAGAAATTAGCATCAGCACCAGCCAGGAACCCGTCCAAAACAAGATGGGATGGCGTTGGGTTAGATATAGGAGAAGGCGACAGGTGAAGCGGGTGGTGACGATCGCTCGATTTAAAAATCGGGGCGTAGCCTTAGAAACCAAAGCCCGTGAATTGTCGTTTCGTTTTCCCATGACGGTGTTAAAGGGTGCAGCGTAATTGATGCGTCAGATTCTACATTGAATAATTCTTTTTTGACCAGTTTTGCTAGTTTTCAGTAGATTCTACGTTGAATAATTTTCCTTTTGGATTATTCTGCCGAATTTGATAGAAATGCAAACCTACCTAAAGAGAGACCCACCGCTACAGAATGAGCCGTACATATTAATGCTCATTCCCAATACACCACGTTTTTAACTGCTCAGGATGATTTACCAGCCAATCGTAATTTTCCAGAAGAGCGATCCGATCGCGAGCATTGCTAAATGTTGAGGTAGGAGCAGTGCGATCGCTTGACGGGCAATTTTCTGCGTCAGGAAGACACTGAGCCAGAATGAGCCGACGATCGTTGCGGCTTGCAGAAAGGTGATCACAGCGGGATGGGCGATCGCAACCGGCAGCGTCGCTAAAGACGCCTCTGAATTAAACGTTGCTACTGTCACTGGCAGTACTTGCCCGGCTTCAGTTAGTCCGAGACGCAGGTAATGAGCGAGGCTACAGCCTAATACAAACGGCAGATATCCGTAAGCGAGTTCTAAAAAGGGACGGGACTTGGGATTGAAGACTTGCAGCAGGGCGTTGGCGAGGAGTGCGATCGTGCCCGGAAGCAGCAACGCCAATACCGATACGCCTGCATGAATTCCAAAGTGATTTAAATGAAGATCCAGTCCAAACTGCTGCTCAATTTCTGGCAAGCGGTGGAGAAACACCGCACCCCATAGCAAAAAGAGCAAACAAAGTTCTGCATAGGTCGGTTTGTGCGTTGTCCAAAGTTCGATTCCGGGCGGACGCAGGTTGAGTTCGACGGATCGATGCGGACAAGCCTTGAGGCACGTCATGCACAAGACGCAATCTCGATTATCTTGAAGCTGAGCCGGATGAGAATAGATTGGACATCCGCCTGTGTCCATGCCTTCTCCTTTTTGAGGTCCGCCTTTATAGCATTGATAGGTCGTACAGCTTGCCGAACAAATGCCTTGATGAGCCCGCAATTCAATCATGGATAGCTTGGCAAACATTCCATTCATGCCGCCGATGGGACAGAGATATCGACACCAGAATCGCCGCTCAAATAACAACGAAAAGGTAACGGCTCCAGCCGTGATTAATAAGAGCAAACAGCCCGATAAATAAGCCGTGTTCTCTAAATTCCACAGTTCTTCCCAGAGCAAAATCAGCGCAAACATGCCAAAGAGAAACCAACCGCCCCATTTCTCAGCCGATTGTCGGGGCCACGGTAAAAGTTGCCTTGGAAACAGCCACAATGAAACTTTTTGCGCTAATTCTCCGTAGATCATGAAGGGGCAAATCGAACACCAAAGCCGTCCCACAAAGGGAAAGCCAATCAGAATCAGCATCCACCACCACGCCCAAAACAGATTCAGGGCAATGTTGCGATCGCGGCTCTGCGGCCCCAGCATCAACACGGCCACCACGATCGCAAAACTCCCCAATACGAACCCGTAGTTGATCCGATCTGTCCACCACGGACTCCGCAGAAACTGCCGTAGCTTTGGATAGGCGTTGAGCAGATTGACCCGGAACCTGCGGCTTTTCGCACTTGCCGACCAAAAAACTTCTTCTGTGAGTTCGCTCGCGCCTTCAGACTGCACCAACGCCCGCTCAATCAGATTCTGTAATTCCGTGGAGTTCCCTGGAAAATCATATCCTTGCAGGCGGCGCAGGGCTTCTGGCGTCACATTCGGTTTTGGAATGCTCCGCGATCGCGAAAACAAGCTGAGATAGTATTCCACCATCGCCGCGACATCTGCTTTTCGCACTCGCAACGGCGGCACTTTGATACTGTGATCAATTTTTTTGCACCGCTCCAACTGAGGCAAAACTCGTTCCGAAATCATCATGATCCGAGCTTCAAACGGACGCGTCGATGCTGCCGGTTCTCCCTCTCTACTGACCGGAGTAAATTCTCCCGTGGATAGCATTTGCACCAGTTTCGCTTCCAGCTCCGGTGAAGCGTCTTCCAAATTATTCAGCAGGAGTGTGCCACGACCAAGCCACTCCAAAAGTCCGGGTTTCCCGCCTGCTCGACCAAACAATTCCGCCCCGTTCGCTTGCAAGGTGTTGCAGTTCACCTTAATCAGGGGTTCTTTGCGATCGCTCGACCCAAAATGAATCAACGCCGCCACATTGTCTTTTTCAAGCCCAGGTTCGCCAAAGATCAGCACTGAACCGCGATCTTTAGAAGCTTTTTTCATTTCCTGTCGCAGCCGCATTGCATAGCGGCTTGACCCGACAATTCCTCGTCTCACCTTCGGGACAAGATAGGGACGCAGGGCGGTCTGCCGTTCTCGTTCATACTCCAAAGCGGACGAAACTTGCTCTAATTTGGTGGCAAGCTGTCGTGAAACCGTTTGTCCAATTTCGGTATACTGCTGAGCCAGTTCGAGAAACCGCGATCGCTCAATCGTCCACAACACACAGTCATTCAGCGTGATCGTGGTTTCTACCGCCAATTCATCGAGCAGTAGCTCTTTCAAATACATCACCGCTCCCGGAAGCAGCCCTGTTGCCCTTGCTTCACTGTTTTTACTCGTGCGGTAACTCTCAATATGCCCACTATAAAGAATATAGAGGGCTGTCGGAACGGTGTCCTCCAGCGTCAGGCGGCGATTTTCTCCAACGGCTTCTTCTTCAATCTCGGCTGCGATCGCAGCCAGCACGGAATCCGGTAGCGTTCCCAAGGCTGTGTTTTGCTTCAGCCACACAACTCGCTCAGCGTAATCCACCATATTTAGAGTCTTCTGTATTAAGTGGCTAAATTATTAACTGGCTAAATTGAATTACCAATCGACCTGCGATCGCTCATGCAACACTCGCCCAAACACCGCTTCCGTTTGCTGAGCCAGTTTAAACCAGTCAAAACGGCGTTCCAAGTCTTTGTAAGCATTGTTAACCAAGGATTGAGCATACTCTGGCTGCTTCAGCACCTCCAAAATGCCTCGCGCTAGCGAATCAGGGTCATTCACCCACGTCACAATTCCCGTTTGTTCGTGACGCACTACTTCTGGGAACCCACCTGTATTCGAGACAACAACCGGAACTCGTGCCGCAAAACTCTCTAATGCAACAATTCCAAAGGGTTCATACAAGCTTGGAAAAACAGCACAATCCGCGATCGTCTGAAAGCGATCTAATTCTTCATCGGGCATGAATCCAGTGAAGTAGCACTTCTCCCACAGCCCCCGCTCCCTCACCTGCTGTTGAAGATGTGCGGTCTGTCCGCCCCCGATGAACACAAACTTGACGTGATAATTCAATTCTTGAAGGATCTTAGGAGCCGCTTGAATCAGGGTGGAAACGCCTTTCTCATGGCTCATTCGACCAACGTAATAAACGATTTTTTCATCATCTGCCGCAAACAGTCGGCGAAAGGCTTTGTAATCAAATGCTGGGTTAATGTGTTTTTTTTCACGTCGAATGCCGTTGTACACCACATCGATTTTGTTCCAGGGCGTGTTGAGCGTTCGCTCCACTTCCCGGCGCATATAATCGGTGCAAACAATCACCCGCCACGCCTCGTGAGTGAGGTGCTTCTCACACTGATGCACGTAGCGCTGTGTGTCTGTGTGAATGCCATTGTGCCGCCCGTATTCAGTGGCATGAATCGTGGCGATCAGCGGAACTTTGAAATGGTATTTCAGCGCGATCGCGCTACTTCCGACCAGCCAATCGTGAGCATGAATGACATCAAACGGCCCTTCTTCTAAAATGAGTTTGCCGCCGTGGGAGCCTAAGCTCTCATTCATGTTGCCGACCCAATGGAAGAAGTCGCGTGCTGGTGCCACGGGTAATCGGTGAACCTTTATCCCATCCACAATTTCGTAGCGGGGAGCTTGCCCAAACTCGACTGTCATCAGGTGAACCTCATGCCCCAACCTGACCAATTCTGGATAGAGTTCCGCAACATGACGGGCAATCCCGCCCACAATGCGGGGTGGAAATTCCCAGGTTAAGACCAACACTTTCATTTGCCCTGACCCACAGCGTCACCTCATCACTGTCTTATCTTTACGGAAACACGGAGGCTCCCTCGACTCCGGACTATCCCCAGTCTTAGTTGAATACGGTACAGCAATTTGAAGGAGCCATGCGGTGCGAAGTATACCGTCATACCTTATTCAAGAGAATCAAGCGAGTTGCTTTAGCAGAGTGTGCCAAAACGAAAACTTTAGAAATTCTTTAGAAGGTTGTAAGGGATACGCTACTCTATAAGTTAGGAACTGAATCGAGGTGAATTGTTTCAGCTTGGGCAAACGGTTGCATAGGAGCTACAAAGTCTCTGTAGTCTTTAAAGGTTTTTTAGGGCGGCACCCTATCCTACTCGCGAGGAGTCTAACCTTTCTTCTGCATTGAGCCTAGAGGCAGAACATTATCGAATCTCAATTCTTCCTGGTCCTACAGCAAATTGTCCCAGAGCTAATTTGCCCTATCAGTTAAGCGTACTCCTGAAAGATGCTGGCACCTTCTGATAAGTTTACAAATACTGAAGTGCCCTTACAGATTCTCCTGTTTGTCGATCAGCGTCCCAATTCTAAAGAACAAATCCGGCAGATTCGGTCGTTTTTCAAGGAGCGAGAGTCCGACAATCGGTTTGAGCTTCAGATTGTCGATGTTGGCGAGCAGCCGTATTTGGCAGAGCATTTCCGATTAGTGGCAACCCCTGCTCTGATTAAAATTCATCCTGAGCCTCGACAAGTTTTGACGGGTAGCGATCTGGTCGCTCAGCTAGAGCGGTGGTGGTCGCGGTGGCAACGAGCGGCAGAAGAATTTTTGTTGGAGGAAGATGCGCTAGCAAAATCAGCTAAAGCTGATGCGTCTAAAACGACTGGCGTTCAATCGGTGATTCAATCGGCAGAGTTGTTAAAGCTATCAGATGAGGTTTTCCGGCTGAATCAAGAGCGTGAAGAGTTGAAATTGCAGCTTCAGTTTAAAGACCAGATTATCGCGATGTTGGCGCACGATCTTCGCAATCCTCTCACCGCTGCCTCGATCGCCGTAGAAACTCTCGAAATCGGTCACAAATCTGGTGATCGCCAGTCCTCACGATTCACGCCTGCCCTAATCCTCCAGTTGTTAAGCCATGCGCGATCGCAGCTTCGCACAATCGATCGGATGATCACGGACATTCTGCAAGCGGCGAAAGGCTCTAGCGCAGAACTACACATCCAGCCTCAGAAGCTTGATTTAGGCGCGATGTGCCGGGAAGCGTTAGACAGCTTGCACGATCGATCGCAAGCTAAGCATCTGAAAGTGAATACTGATATTCCGAATGATCTGCCGTTCGTTTACGCCGACCCCGAACGCGTTCGGCAAGTCTTCGTCAACATTTTGGACAACGCGATCAAATACACGCCAACTCATGGCGCAATTCACGTTTCCATTTTGCATCGCACGACCCAGAAGGTGCAAGTCAGCATTTGCGACTCTGGACCTGGCATTCCTGAAGACAATCGAGAGCGCATTTTTGAAGATCATTTCCGGCTTCAGCGCGACCAAGCGCAAGACGGATATGGAATTGGTCTTTCCCTGTGTCAACGGATAGTGCGATCACACTATGGGCAAATTTGGGTAGATTCTACGCCAAATCAAGGGAGCTGTTTTCACTTCACATTGCCTGTCTTTCGACTGCAACAGCAATTGACCGACGGATTTAAGTTGTGAAACAGCTCTTTCACGGAGCTAAATAGGAGGCTATTAACGCAAAGGTGTTTTATGTATGAAACGGCTTTAAACCCCTTTGTCTTACCGTCCATTAACGCTATACCGAACTCTAAAGCATTCACTTTGCAAAGTATTGAAGAGTAGGCTGCTTAGGTTGAATCAGAAGATTTGCGGAGTTTACCTTTCGTTTCCGTAGTTGTACTGTACGGAGACTAAGACAACTAACCAAGTACGGATTGATGAACTAGGGCTATCTTGTTAAGTGTCCTGAATGAGGGCTGCGTAAGTTTTTGAAAATGGAGGCAGTTGTCTTCTTGCTCTAATGGAATCTTGCAGTGCGATCGCTGGCTATATCTTATCTTCACAGTTACTTCACTCTAGAAAAAGCACATTGATGCGATCATATACTCTAAGTTGAAATGTTAAATAGATTACTAATGGCGCAGTCGCTTACTGAGTTTCAAATATCT
Source organism: Myxacorys sp. (assembly GCF_059501405.1). Taxonomy (NCBI): domain Bacteria; kingdom Bacillati; phylum Cyanobacteriota; class Cyanophyceae; order Leptolyngbyales; family Leptolyngbyaceae; genus Myxacorys; species Myxacorys sp. The sequence goes on along the minus strand of NZ_JCACCM010000097.1, from coordinate 2,311 downwards.
CTTTCTAGCCGCTGAAATCCTGCTCTTCTACCTTATCGCATGATGCAGATCGATTTCACTACAGCGCTGTGTGAACTGTATATTAACTGTTCTCGAAAAGCGAATTGAAGCTGGGATAACTTACTTAGTAAATTCAATCTCGCTACAAAGCTTAGCGCAGGATCAGTATGCGTTTTTATTGAGTGCTATTAAACACAAGAATTTTTTCGGGTACTTTTCGAGCTAATTCTTGACATCCTCTAGTTGATAAATCTCAGTGACTTAGGGAAATGTTTAAGGTGCATCTAAACTTCAAGGAATTTCAGTCTACGGATATGCTGTAGCTAACAAATTGCCTGTCTACTTCACCATTTCCTTACTTTGATTCCATCATTATTAAGCCATTTAAATCTAGTGTAATTACGGTACTAATTCAAAAGCGGCTCACCTATAACTATCATTGAGTCGGTCATAAAGTAATTACTAAAAACCATCTCATACTGGTTTTAATCCTAAGCTCAGTACCTTAGCCTTCCGGAAGTTGATTCAGCAATATAGCTGATCTAGCCAACTTCTAGAAAATGTTAGTTTCGAGCAATAGGGGGGTATTTACCGATTGATCAGCCTTGAACATGACTAGTCAAGAGCAGTTTTTTAGCGAATTTCTATTAATAGAACCTAGTCTGCCTATCCACCTGCCGCGTAAAGGAACCGCTGAAGTCGATGAAGTACGATTCCTTAGAGTATCAGCCTAAAGCCGCCGAAGTTAGTGTCTATGAGTGTGAGGTCCATCTTAAGTTTCGGCTTATTGAGGAGAAGGGAGTCCTTCAGGATCGTGAACAGCTTTTAGAGATGCTCATTGATGCCTTTTCGTGCGGCAGCGATGAATATATGGAGCCAATGCAGGTACGGGTGAACGCAGAAGAAATTTCTGAACTCGAAGCTTCGCCTCAAATGCGCCGTCAACTCATTCGGTTGCGTAATTCAAACGATTAACAGCAAAAGACTACGAGGGGTGCCCCAAGCGCTCTTTGTAGAGATAGATGAATTTGCATAACGAGGATGCCATTAATTCTGTCTCTGCTTACTGAACCATAAACGAGGCATCACTAATCGGACGATCGTTAAGTCGCATCCGCACCGTCCAGGTTCCAGGAATTGCTGTTGTGCCGATTGGATAGTGACAGTAAGTATTCCAAAGGGCAGTGCGAATCTCTTGCGTTTCGTAGCGGTTTTGTTTCACGATCTGCTGATTGGGATCAATCCACTCGCAAGAGAGCGATAGCTTCTGCCCGATCGGAGCGTCTTTTAACACAACACGGTAGTAGAGATCAGGATTCGATTGGCGAGAAACGGTCTGCACATCGCTACCATCCACTTGCAGGGTAATGCGATCGCGCTCAACAGACACTCGATTTAGGGTCTGTTGCTGGTGATTCAAGAAATAGAGGATTGACGTGATCGCCACAATGATGGTAGCGACAACACCTCCAACTATCCAACGATTTCGACGCTGCTCTACTTGCAATGATTGCTGTCGCCGTACCTGCATCAGAGATTCCTCTAACAACTCTAGTGGCAAGTTCAACTCTTGAAGAATTTGTCGAACTTCGTCTGCGTCCAGTTCATCTTGCCGCTTATTGGAGATGCGCTGGGCCTCTGCAACAATCTGGGTTAACTGTTCCTGCGTGAGTTTCTGCATTGTTGTCTCCAACCTTCATCGGCGTGTGGACATGTCGATCCTGACATGCGATCGCCATTTGCAACAATTAGCACGGCTCTGCTCTTCAATCCCTAGCCAGTTGCTTTGGTTCTAAGGTGGTACCTTCTAGGCTGACAGAAGATTGCTCCGGTCGGTGCTAAGTTAGACGTGTCGTTAAGTCATCTAAAGCGAGGCATCAAAAAATGCCGTTGCTGCATACAATCCGTCTAAACCTATGCCCCTGTCAGCTTAGTGATCTTGATTCTGTATACCTGCTGTAGACGGACGCTGAGGTAAGGCGGTTTCTTTTCGACGATCGTCAAATCTCCTACGAGGAAGCGCGATCGTTTATCGAAGCCAGCGCCCTCAGCTTTACCCATCATGGTTATGGACTCTGGCTGTTTTTTGAGCGCGATCGGCGCAACTCACAACTCGGCAGGAACCGCGTCGCAGGATTTGTCGGTTTACTGCATTCATCAGAGCTACCGCCGAGTCTCATTGTTGGTACAAGCCCTCAACTTTGGGGACGCGGCTATGCCAAAGAAGCTGCACGGGCTGTACTTCGTTATGCATTTGACCTCAAGGGGTGACAGCGAAGCTAGAAATTAGACAGAATGCCGGATGAGGGAT